>NZ_JACJEY010000029.1:0-61964 GCF_014164295.1 Pseudoalteromonas sp. SG43-7 | reverse complement strand
GAAAGTTAAGCTTGGCTGTTAGAACTCAATCTGTACGAGTGCCCACACAGATGATTGCTTTATATTGTTAAAGAACGTTGCGGTTAAAGTTAAACTTCATCTCGCTAGGGCTGCGCATATTACGCTTTCCTATTTTTTTGTCAACACTTAACTTTAAACTTTCTTAAAAATCTAAACTTAAGTTTTACTCGACTAACTGATTAACTCTTGCAGCTTAAGCGTTGCCTGCTGCCGTCTCAGTGGGGTCGCATTATAGGGCGCGGCGAATTTTACGCAAGCGTTTTTTAAAGAAAACTTGAAATAAAGTGCTGTTCGTTCAATTTACGCGCTAAACAGCTCAAAAGTGCTAGTTTAGTATACAGCACAGATCCTAGCTGGCCATTTTATAGGCTCTACTGCTACACTATTTACCTCTTACTATTGAACTTATTCTTAATTTATTAGGTGTTTTATGGCAATCCGTTCTTATAAAGGAATTACTCCTCGTTTTAACCAGTCTGTTTATATAGATGAGTCGGCTGTTTTAGTTGGTGATATCACATTAGGTGAAGATAGTAGTGTATGGCCGTTAGTAGCAGCACGAGGGGACGTTAACTATATACGCATTGGTGAACGTACTAACGTGCAAGACGGCAGCGTGTTACATCTAACGCGTGCCAGTAAAAGTAACCCAGATGGTTATCCATTAATTATTGGTGATGATGTTACCGTTGGTCACAAGGTTATGTTGCACGGCTGTTGTTTGGGTAATCGTATTTTAGTCGGCATGGGCGCGATTGTAATGGATAATGCCATTATTGAAGATGATGTGATAATTGGTGGCGGTTCATTAGTTCCACCAAACAAGCGCTTGGAATCGGGCTTTCTCTATGTGGGTAGTCCAGTAAAGCAGGCGCGCCCTTTAACCGAGCAAGAGCTGAGTTTTTTAAAAATATCAGCAACTAATTATGTTGAGCTTAAAGATGAGTATCTAGCTGAGGATTAACTCAGCACTGAAACAATGATTTGTCCTGCCGAGTTATATTCTTCATTCTCGATTAGTTGCTCGGCTATATCTTCATAGTCAAAACGCGCCTGTTCAAAATGTAACTTTGCAGCTTGTTGGTCTGCCAATGTTAGCGTGTGTGTGTCAATGACACATTCAACCATTAAGCCACTTACTTGAGCAAAAAACGTTAACTGCTGGGATTGTACGTTAAATTCAAATCGGTCGATAAATTGGATTGCTTGGTTCATGCAAGCTCTCCGGTTTTTAATGCTCGAACAACAGGGAGTATTTCAGGCATATTATTGCGCCACACAAAATAGGCTTGTGCAGCTTGCCCTACTAGCATGCCACTTCCATCAAGTACGTTAATATTAGCCTTATAGCCCTGAGCCCATTGCATAAACAGCGTATTTTGCTGTGAATAAAACATATCATAAACATGTTCACAGCCATCAAGGTGTTTTTTATCAAGCGCAGGCAATTCACCAAGCATACTGCTAGATGTAGAGTTTACAATTAGCGAGTAATCACTTACTGGCAAATCATCAAAACCATAGCCAGTTACATTACCGTATTGGGCAAATAATTCAGCTAGTTCCTTAGCTTTTGCTGCCGTACGATTGACTATAATGATTTCACTCGGCTGTTGTGCCAATAACGGTAAAACCACGCCACGTGCAGCGCCTCCGGCACCTATAAGTAAGACCCGTTTATCTTTAATGGTAACCTGATTCGCAAGCAGATCGTTCACAAAACCAATGCCATCGGTGTTGTCACCTAGCAAGCGCCCATCATCTAATAACTTAATAGTATTTACTGCTCCGACAATGGTTGCCAATTCAGTTCGCTCATCAACTAGCGCAAATGCTTGCTCTTTAAATGGCACTGTAACATTAGCTCCTTTACCGCCTGTGGCAAAAAAATCGGCCACGGCTTTTTTAAAACCATCAATCGGTGCTAATATTGCGCTGTATTCGATTTGTTCGCCCAATGAGGTTGCAAATTGCTGATGTATCGCAGGGGATTTTGAGTGTTTAATAGGATTTCCAAAAACTGCATATTTGTCCATATTTGAGCAACCTCTTTGTGCAGTAACATTACCTCGTAACTTACTGCTAATTAATGATGATAAAACTATGATTAAACGATTCTTTTCAAAATCGAAACCACCAGAACAACAGCAAGCACCAACGCCAGAAAAAACACCTTATCAACTGATGGGTGGAGAAGCTGGTGCTTTAGCACTTGCGAATCGATTCTACGACATTATGGCCAGCGATGAATACGCTAAACCGTTATATGATATGCATCCTCAACCATTGGACCGTATTCGCCAAGTGTTTTTTGAGTTTTTATCAGGGTGGTTAGGCGGCCCAGACTTGTTTGTTGAAAAGCATGGTCACCCTATGCTGCGTAAACGCCATATGCCTTTTCCAATTGATCAAGATTTACGAGATCAATGGATGTATTGCATGAATAAAGCGTTAGACGCGGAAATTGATAATCCCTTATTACGAGAAGGGTTACGTAAATCTTTGGCACAACTTGCCAGTCATATGATTAATCAGCACTAGCACTTCTCTTTAACTGCACGTTATTTGCGCTAAGTCAAAACGGCCTTTTTTTAAATATAGATAATACGTGATCAAATATTTAGAAAAAGCGTCGTGCGTGTGAAATCAATCCAACATAAAATTTATGCCCTATTGGCCCTAACAGGCATTATTGTGTTAATTGCCAGTATTCTTAGTAGCTCAAGCCAACAACGAACGCTTGCGCAAGACACTGTTGCAGAAAATATTAAGCTTCTTGCTGATAACTACTTTGACTCTATCAATACTTTGATGATCACAGGCACCATGGCAAATAGAGAGCTATTAAGCCAAAAACTACGCAAGCACCCAAATATTGAAGATGCGCATATTATTCGCTCCCCAATTGTTAATAAACTTTATGGGCCGGGCAATAAAAATCAAGCGCCGAGCAACGATATCGAACGCGAGGCTTTAAAAGGCAAGGAAACATTGCTAATTGATCAGCAAAATAATAGCCGCAGTATAACTTTTCTGCGCCCTATGTTTGCCAGTAGCGATTATAAAGGCACTAATTGCCTTGGCTGTCATCAAGCACAAGAAGGTGATGTACTCGGCGTAGTTAAAATTAGTTACTCATTAGCTGATATTGATAATGCGGTGACTTACAACACCCTAGTAAATACCGCATTACTCTCTATTATTTTTATTATTGCCTTTGTATTACTGGGCATTATGTTTAGACAAATTTTTATTGTACGCCTTAAAAAGCTAGGTCATGCTATGCATTTAGCTACAACCAACAAAGATTTAAGCCTGCGAATTGACGATAGCGCTGAAGATGAACTGGGTTGGCTCGCCACCAGCTTTAATAAGATGATCGCCACCTTTAAAGATAATATTGCTCAAGTATCTCATTCATCAAAAGTATTGATCCACTCAGCAGAAAAAATTTATACCTCAGCGGATACTACTGAGCGCGCTATTTTAGAGCAAAAGAAAAATACAGACTCCGTGGCAGCTGCTATAAACGAACTAGAGAGCTCCTCTAATGAAGTAAAAAACACCACTCACTTTGCCTCTGAAAAATCAGAGAACAGTAATGAACTGGCACAACAAAGTATGCATGTTGCTGAACAAACCGAACTCAGTATTAATCAATTGGCAGACGATGTTCGCCAAGCTGCAGCGCAAGTAAGTCAACTACAAGTACAAACACTTGAGGTAGGAAAAGTACTCGAAGTGATTAGCAGTATTGCTGAACAGACCAATTTGTTAGCTCTTAATGCTGCGATTGAAGCCGCACGTGCAGGTGAAGCTGGTCGGGGCTTTGCTGTGGTGGCTGATGAAGTACGTACGTTGGCAACTCGTACTCATGCATCCACCGATGAAATTCGTCGCACAATCGACAAACTGCAATCCGAAGCGGCGCAAACGGTTAAAACCATGGGTGAATCGTGTGAGGAGGCTGATGCTAGAGCGCAACAAGTAAAAAATGTTGCTCAAGCTTTAAAAGATATTTCTATGCAAATGAATGAAATAAATCAACTTAATATTCAAATAGCCGACGCGACAGAACAACAAAACTTAGCCGCAGAGGAAATAAATAGGAGTGTTATTGGTATTAGTGATAACGCTGAGCGGTCATTAGTGGATGCTAACGATAACCAAAAAGTAAGTGAGGAGCTGTTAAATCTAGCGCGTTCACTGGATGAGCAAGTAAGAAGCTTTAAATTGATGTAATACTTAAAGTTGCCAGTCAATAAACCAGATATTGACTGGCAGCCTGCTTACTATGCTAGCCCTAACCAGTCTCTTGGTTTTAAAAAGTCAGCGTATAGCTTATTTTCAGCACTGCCTTCTTCGGGTGTATAGTTATATTCCCAACGCGCTAGCGGCGGCATCGACATTAATATTGATTCTGTACGTCCGCCACTTTGCAAACCAAATAAAGTGCCACGATCCCACACTAAGTTAAATTCAACATAACGGCCACGACGATAAAGTTGGAAGTCTCGTTGCTGCTCAGTAAATGGGGTTGCTTTTCTACGTTCAATAATAGGTAAATAAGCATCTAAAAAGCCATTGCCTACTGCTTGCATAAAGGCAAAGCTTTGCTCAAACCCGGCTTCATTCAAATCATCAAAGAATAAACCGCCGACACCGCGCGTTTCATCGCGATGTTTTAGGTAAAAATACTCGTCACACCATTTTTTATATTTAGGGTAAACCTCATCTCCAAACGGCGCACATAAATCATGCGCGACTTGATGCCAATGTTGAACATCTTCAAGCTCAGGATAAAATGGCGTTAAGTCAAAACCACCACCAAACCACCAAATAGGCTCCTCACCTTGCTTTTCTGCAATGAAAAAGCGTACGTTAGCATGGCTCGTTGGAATATGTGGATTGTTTGGGTGGATCACTAGCGAGACACCACAGGCATGGAAGCTACGACCAGCAAGTTCTGGACGATGCGCAGTTGCCGATGCCGGCATTGAAGCACCAAACACATGCGAGTAGTTCACCCCACCTTGCTCGATCACATTGCCACCACGAATAACACGAGTTCGGCCACCACCGCCTTCTTCGCGCTGCCAACTGTCTTCTACAAACTTGGCTTGGCCATCAGCTTGCTCTAAACCTTGGCAAATTGTGTCTTGCAAGGCCATCAGGTAGGTTTTTACTTGTTCGAGTAAATTGCTGTGCATGGTTATCCTCTAAATACTTTGCCGGTCATTACATCTTTAATAGTGCTAGGCTGCGTGTTACCACCGAGTGGTTCATCTACATAAAATGCCACCAGCTCGCCAAACTCACTTTTAGCCATTGCAATACTAGTGACCGTATCATGTCCTGATAAGTTAGCACTAGTAGACACAAGAGGTTTGCCTAATTCTTGGCATAAGCGCTTTACTGTTGGGTGATTAGTTACACGCACAGCAATACTATCAAATTGTCCTGTTAACCATTTAGGCGTACCTTTAGCCGCTGGCATAACCCAAGTAATTGCGCCGGGCCAGCTGGAAAAAATATCAGCGCGTTTATCCATCGGAATTTTTGCATCATCAACATACTTTAATAATTGCCCATAATTATCGGCAATTAAAATTAAGCCTTTCTCAACGGGCCGCTGCTTTATTGCAAGTAAGCGCTCCACAGCTTGCTGATTATCGGGGTCACAGCCTAAGCCATAAACAGCTTCGGTTGGGTAAACAATAACCCCGCCTTGCGACACAGCAGCAAGGGCTGTTAAAGGAACTGAGGTAGTATCAGTCACTGAAAATCTCCAAATACAATAAAATTAAAGCCGGTAATTATTCGCTCACCGTGAATTTATGCGAGCAACTTTTCTGAGGGCATTGTAGCACAACACTATTGGTCATTTGCTTTTGCATCATTACTGGCCATTGGCACGCGGGGCAGATATGGCTAACTGGTTTGTGATTGAGTGTGTATTTACAACTTGGATAGCTATTACATGAATAAAATGTTTTACCAAATTTATTACTACGCGCCACTAACTGGCCTTTTTTACACTTAGGGCAAGCAGGTAAAACTTCTTCATTTGGCTCAGGCTCATCATGAGCAATGTAGTGACACTCAGGATAACCCGTACAGCCAATAAACATACCATAGCGGCCATTCTTCACTACTAGCGGATTACCACACTCTGGACAAGGGCTATCATCAAGTACTTTGATTTGTTGAGTATCATGTTGAGCAAGCGAGCGAATAAAATCACATTCGGGGTAACTCGCACAGCCAAGGAAAGGACCTGATTTACTGTTGCGGATCACAAGCTCTGAACCGCATTTAGGGCACACTTCGTATTCTTTTTCTAAGGCATGTTGATTTGCAGAAAAAAGCGATTGGTCGATTTTACTCATGTGTTCCCTAAGCAGCTGGCTAATTTTCGCCTAATATACCCAAACTAATTAAAGATACAAGCGCAGCACTTGCTTAATGTACTACCTCTGCCGGCTCATCAAAAATAAGTTCTTCCATTTGCGCATAAGCTTGCTCTGAGCCTGGCACATTAAACAACACCATAAGTACCACCCATTTTAAATCATCAAGTGATATATAAGATTTATCTAATGCGAACAAACGATCCATAACCATTTCACGCGTTGCGCTGTTGATCACTCCGACTTGTTCTAAAAACATTAAAAAGCCCCGACACTCTACGCTCAGCATGTGGCATTCACTATCGGTAAAAATACGTATCGCATGTTGTGGGAGGCGGTTTAAATAAGGGAATTCATCACTGTGCTGCAAGTCAGCAAGCTGCTCAAGCCAATCAAGTGCTTTGTATATTTCGGGCTTATTAAAGCCGGCACGTAATAATTCGTCAGTGAGTTCATTATGCTCAACAAAGACTTCGGCTTCGCTGTGAATGTAGTTTTCAAACAGATACATGAGGATATCGAACATGTTACTTTCCTCCACACTAAGCTTATCGAACTCTAATATAGCCATCTAATACACGCTCTACTCTATCTTCCAATTCAAGATCAAGTAAACGTGCTTGCACTTTATCTATTGGCCACTGGCTACGCTGAGCAATTAAATCAACAGCTGTTACTTCAAAACCAACACTGTTTAGTATTTCGCAGGCAGGTTCATCAACCGTTGCTTCTTCTATAGTATATAGACTGTTTTCGCAGAAAAAGCTCACTTCGTCGAGAATATCACTGACATTTTCCACCAGCTTTGCACCTTGTTTAATTAAAAAGTGACTGGCTTCAGAGAGTGGATTTTTAATTGAACCAGGCACTGCAAAAACTTCTTTGTTTTGCTCCAGCGCATAACGCACGGTGATAAGCGAACCGCTTTTTATTTCAGCCTCGACAATCAACACACCTAATGACAAACCAGATATTATACGATTACGTCTTGGGAAGTTATTAGCATTAGCGGCTGTACCGGGTAAAAACTCGCTCACCAACATCCCCCGTTCGGATACTTGATCGGTGAGTAACTTATGCCGTTTAGGATAATAAACATCCACTCCAGTACCAAGCACTCCAATGGTTTTACCATTGCCCGCCAGCGCTCCTTTGTGGGCAGCACCATCAATACCAAGCGCCATTCCGGAAGTTACCGTTAATCCAGCCACAGTGAGTTGATGAGCAAATTCAGCGGCGATCTCTAAACCGATTGGCGTGGCATTGCGGCTTCCAACAATAGCGATTTGCGGACTGGTCAATAACTCTAAATTGCCTCGGCAAAATAGCAATAAAGGCGCGCTAGCAATTTCTTTTAATAATGGTGGATAGTGAGGATCGAAGTAATCAATTGCGGTTATCTGTGAGTTAACAATTATCTGTTGATAATAGTCAACTTGCTGCCAATCGGTTGCTAGTAAATTAGTGGCGACCTGCGGGCTTAAACCATGACCGGTAAGCTGATCGTGAGTCAGCTCAAACAAATCATCTAATGGCAGTTTTTGTGCCAATGCCAATAAGGTTTTAACACCTAAGCCTTTACATAAATAAAAGGCAAGCCAATGGGTTAGCTTGCCTGATGAATCTTTCATGCTCCCTCCTTAGGGCACTCAAACCTGAATTAATTTATAACTGCAAAATCACCGACTCGGATTGGGTGCTGGTTTTTTACGATTAAGGCATAACTAACGTTTTTATAAACTTTAAACACCATTAGCTGCCCGACCTGTTCTTTTGGCATATGCCACACAGTCGTGTCGGCATCTGCCTCAACGCCAAAAAATTCGTTGGCGTTTGTTACTAACTTTTCAAGGCTATTTGAATCTTCTTTGTAGCGTGGGCCATTGCGACCATCAAAAACAGTCGGTGATTGACGCTCAATATCTAAAATATGGCCTTCTTTAATTTGCTGCTCTGACCCTAAGTTTAGCACTACAATATCCATTGTGCTGAATTCTCGTAATCCACTCACTGATGCGATGATTTCACCTTGCACTGGCTGCTCAGGACGGTGAATATTAAAATACGCAGGTAATAGCTGACCTTCTATCGCAGGCATTAAAAAGTCACCCGCTTTGATTTCTCTCTTTACCTGTTCAATTTTAACTGAAGCAGGTACACCATTGGCAATATCACCTTTTCTAAATACACGACCCACCGCCACTAATTGTGCTTTATTAGCCAACACTTCGTTCGTTTGCGGATCAACATATGCTTCGCCGTTGCGGTAAATAGCGTATGACTCGTGTAATTTCAGCTCACCTTTAACATAAACTATATGGCCTTCGGTATTCATTTTAGTGTTGACATTGGCACCTAAAATATAAGGTTTATCGGCAATGTCTTCAGCATTTAGTGCTTGCTCATAGGTTAGGTAAGGACGCAGCAGCTCAAGAGGTAACGTAGGGATCGCATTTTTACCTTTTTGTACAATTCGACCATGTGGAGAAAGCTTTTTATAACCCTGATTAATCACCAAACGTGGATTACCGTGCTCATCGTAGATTAAAGACAGTGCATCCCCTGGGTAAATTAGGTGTGGATTATTAATTTGTGGATTCATTTGCCAAAGTTCCGGCCACTGCCAAGGCTCTTGCAAATAAACTCCTGAAATATCCCAAAGTGTATCGCCCTTTTTCACAACGTATTGTTTAGGCGCATCTTTTTTTATAGTTAATACATCTGCTAACGATGGGAAAGTAGCACTTAATGCCAACATTGCCGCGAGTAATGGGTATTTCATTGAGCTTCCTTGTGGTGTTTTTTCATTATTATCAACCAAAACCTGTTAAAGGTGAACGCGAATGGCTAAAATAAGAGCATACAATACCCTAAATTAAGCACAAGTGAAAAAGGTTACTATGGCTAGGTTAGAAGTTTTAAGATTTCCAGATGAGCGTTTACGTACAATAGCAAAAGAAGTGGTGCAAGTTGACGACCAAATTCGCCAAATTGTAAAAGACATGCTGGAAACTATGTATGATGAAAACGGCATTGGATTAGCTGCGACTCAAGTCGATATTCATCAACGTATTGTGGTCATTGACGTATCAGAAGAACGTGATGAACCGTTAGTATTGATCAACCCGACAATCACTAAACAAGATGGCACCACGGTAAGTGAAGAAGGCTGTTTATCTGTGCCACACTCTTATGCAAAAGTTGACCGCGCAGAAACTGTAACAGTGACCGCATTAAACGAAAATGGCGAAGAGTTTAGTTTAGATGCTGATGAGCTATTAGCAATTTGCATCCAGCATGAGCTTGACCATTTACAGGGTAAACTATTTATCGATTACTTATCACCGTTAAAGCGCCAACGTATTCGTAAAAAACTTGAAAAAGAAGCTAAGTTAGCAGCGCAATAATACCTTAGTAATAATTAGGAAGTTCAGTGACACAACCATTACGCATTATTTTTGCCGGTACGCCAGACTTTGCTGCGCGCCATTTACAAGCTCTTATCGACTCAGAGCATCAAATTGTTGGCGTGTATAGCCAACCCGACCGTCCAGCAGGGCGCGGTAAAAAACTCAAAGCCAGTGAAGTGAAAGAACTCGCACTGGCCAATGAGTTAGCAGTGTTTCAACCTGCCTCATTAAAAAGTGACGACGCTCTGGCTGAACTAAGCAGCTTAAATGCTGACCTTATGATCGTGGTCGCTTATGGATTACTGTTACCAAAATCAATTTTAGAGGCGCCACGGCTTGGTTGTTTAAATGTACACGGCTCAATTTTACCGCGCTGGCGTGGTGCCGCGCCGATTCAACGCGCTATCTGGGCGGGCGATGAAGAGACTGGCGTCACCATAATGCAAATGGATGAAGGCCTAGATACCGGCGACATGCTGCATATTAGCCGCTGCCCTATTACCGCCACTGAAACAAGTGCAAGTTTATACGCTAAGCTTGCCGATTTAGGCCCAAGCGCACTAATAGACACCATTACTAAGTTAGCTAATGGCGAAATTACCCCGCAAGTACAAAATGACGAGCTTGCCAATTACGCTAAAAAACTATCGAAAGACGAAGCAAATATTGATTGGTCGATGGACGCAGCGCAAATAGAGCGTAATATCCGCTCATTCAATCCATGGCCGGTCTGTTTTACCCAAATGGGTGAACACACTGTAAAAGTTTATCAAGCTAATGTCGTTGACCAGCAAGGCACGGCAGGCACGGTATTACAAAGCGATAAACACGGCATTGTGATTGCCTGTGGTACTAACGCACTTAATATCACTCAAGTACAACCACAAGGTAAAAAGCCAATGGCCATTACTGACTTTTTAAATGGTCGAGCAGACTGGGTAACTCCTGGCACACGAATAGGCGAACACAATGAGTAATGTCAGGGCGCTTGCCGCCGAAACTTTATATAACGTGGTTGATAAAGGCGCCTCATTAAATCAAGAGCTGCCTTTTGCCAGCCAAGGTTTACCACCTAAAGATAAAGCGTTATTACAGCAAATTTGTTACGGCGTACTGCGTTATTTACCAAGTTTAGAAAATTATTGTCAACATTTAGTTGAGCAGCCACTTAAAGGTAAGCGCCGTATATTCCAGTTCTTACTGTATGTGGGCATTTACCAACTACAACATATGCGGGTTCCACCGCATGCAGCCATTAGCGAAACGGTTAATGCATTAGAACAACTGCGCGCATTGGGTTTAAAAGGCTTGATCAACGCTATTTTACGCAGCTTTCAGCGCCAGCAAGTAGAGCTTGAAGAAAAAGCCAAGCAAATACCAGTGTGTTTATACAACCACCCAAACTGGTTTATCAAACAAGTAACTGAAGCTTACCCTGACTCTTGGCAAGCTCTACTAGAAGCGAACCAGCAGCAAGCACCAATGTGGTTGCGTGTTAACCAAGCGCAATATAGCACCGCTGAATATAGCGAAATGCTCACTGCTAATGACATTGAACATACACTCAATCCTGATTTCCCTGATGGTATTAAGCTGGATAAACCGCGCGATGTGTTTTCGTTGCCTGAATTCGACACCGGCGCATGTTCAGTACAAGATGCAGCAGCACAGCTTGCGGCACGCTTGTTAGATCCAAAAGCTGACGAGCATATTCTAGATGCCTGCGCAGCACCCGGTGGTAAAACCTGTCACATTCTAGAACTCGCAGATGCTGATGTACTGGCACTTGATAGCGATGCCACCCGCCTTGAACGTGTAAAGCAAAACCTTGAAAGAATTGGCTTAGGCGCTGATTTACAATGTGCCGATGCTTCGCAGCCACACAAATGGTGGGATGAGCAACAGTTTGACCGTATTCTATTAGACGTTCCTTGCTCTGCAACGGGTGTAATTCGTCGTCACCCAGATATCAAATGGCTACGTCGTGCATCAGATATCAATGATCTGGCGACACTCCAGGGCGATATTCTCAATAGCATTTGGCCATTATTGAAACCAGGTGGCACGCTAATTTATGCAACCTGCTCGGTATTACCACAAGAGAACCAACAGCAAGTCGCTAAATTTTTAGCAAATAATAACGATGTTGAACATATCCCGCTACATGATAACGATACCCCAAGCAACCCTGGGCTGCAGTTACTGCCTGGTGAGAGTGACGGATTTTATTATGCCAAGCTTATAAAAACACACTCATAAGAAGCTTTTAGTAAACCATGAAAATAATCATACTCGGTGCAGGACAAGTAGGCGGTACACTCGCTGAAAACCTGGTAGGTGAACAAAACGAAATCACGGTTGTTGATATTGATGGCAACCGATTACGTGAGTTACAAGATAAATACGATCTACAGGGTGTTACAGGTCATAGTGCCCACCCTGATGTATTACGCCGCGCCGGTGCGGAAGACGCCGATATGATCATCGCAGTGACCAGTTCAGATGAAGTGAACATGGTCGCTTGCCAAGTCGCGTATAGTATTTTTAATACGCCGACTAAAATTGCTCGGATCCGTTCTGAGCAATACTTAAAGTACCGCGAAAAGCTCTTTCAAAACGATGATTTACCTGTTGACCACTATATTGCTCCAGAGCAACTAGTGACTAAGTATATTCGTCGCTTGATTGATTATCCTGGTGCGTTACAAGTTTTAGAGTTTGGCGATGGCATGCTCTCGCTGGTTGCGGTAAAGGCTTACTACGGCGGATTGTTAGTCGGTTATGCATTGTCAGCATTAAAAGAGCATATTCCTAATGTTGAAACTCGTGTTGCCGCGATTTACCGCCAAGGTAAAGCAATCAAACCACTGGGTACTACAGTAATTGAAGCGGATGATGAAGTGTTCTTCCTCGCTGCCACCAAACATATTCGTGCAGTAATGAATGAACTACAGAAATTAGAGCGTTCATACAAAAAAATTATGATTGCTGGTGGCGGTAATATTGGTGCTGGGCTTGCTCGCTCTCTGGAAAAGAATCATAGCGTAAAATTGCTTGAACGAAATAAAGAACGTGCTGAGCAGTTATCAGAAATGCTTGATAATACAGTGGTGTTTTGTGGTGATGCGTCAGATCAGGAGTTGTTATCAGAAGAACACATCGAACAAGTTGATGTATTCATCGCGGTAACCAATGATGATGAAGCTAATATTATGTCAGCCATGCTCGCTAAACGCATGGGTGCGCAAAAAACCATGGTGCTTATTCAGCGCGGTGCATATGTTGATTTAGTGCAAGGTGGCGAAATTGATATTGCCATTTCACCACAGCAAGCCACGATTTCTGCCCTGCTTACCCATGTTCGCCGCGGTGATATTGTTAATGTGTATTCATTACGTAAAGGCGCAGCAGAAGCCATTGAGGCGGTGGCCCATGGCGACGAACATACCTCTAAAGTTGTCGGCCGTGCAATTGCTGATATTAAGCTGCCTGCAGGTACCACGATTGGCGCGATTGTCCGTAATGATGATGTACTCATTGCCCACGACGACACGATAATTCACTCAGGCGATCACGTCATTATGTTCTTGATCGATAAAAAGCATATCAACGTAGTTGAAAAACTGTTCCAAGTTAGCGCTATCTTTCTCTAAGTTACTCCTCACCTTTCGACACAAAGCAACTGTATCGAAAGGTGAATTTCCACCTCCAATACATGCAAATGAAAATCAATCTCAAAAGCATTTACTTCTGTACCCAAATCCATTACTCTCACGCTGTTTGATAATCAAGCGTTTTCTCTTTCTGTGAGAAGTTAATTTCACATTTTTTAATATAAATGGATTTCTTCAAATGATACACCCAACTTTAAACACCCCTCTTTGTGTTACATATTGCAGTGTTATTGGTATTCTTGTGTGTGGACTGTCAACGAATGCAAATGCCGAAGCTAAAAACGACATTGAAAAACTAACCATCGTGGGCCAGCAAGATAGCGGCTACAAAGTAAGTGCAATGAACTCAGCAACAGGGCTTGATCTCAGCCACTTGCAAACTCCGCAATCAGCTATCACTATCACCAGTCAATTTATGGCCGATCAACAATTAAATAGTGCTATTGAAGCCATCACCAGCGTAACCGGCATCAATGCAAGAGAGGCCGATAATGGTAAATATTCAATTTCAGCGCGCGGTATCAGTGTTACCAGTATTTTATATGATGGCATAGCAACAACCTACGATACCCGCTTTAATTACGGCGATAATTTAACAGACACAGCAATTTTTGAACGCATTGAAGTCGTCCGGGGTGCCACAGGGTTAATGCTCGGTGCAGGTAATCCATCAGCAGCAATTAACTTAATACGTAAGCGCCCTACTGTGCATAACCAAGTAAATATTTCTGCAACGGTTGGTTCTTGGCTAAACTATCGTGGTGTGGTTGATGCATCGGGTAGTTTAAATAGCAGTGAAACCGTGCGTGCGCGTGCCGTACTCGCCTATCAAGATCAGCAATCATATCAAGACAGGTTCAGCCAAGAAAAAACCACGTTATACGGTATTGTTGAAGCTGACCTAACTGATAGTACCCTGTTAACTTTTGCTGTTGATACGCAAACCACAGACCCAAAAGGCACGATGTCGGGTGGACTACCTATTTTTTATAGCGATGGCAGCCGTACTAACTATGACCGAGAAACTTCAACAGCGCCAAATTGGTCATCTTCAAAAACTAAAGCATTGAATAGCTTTATGAGTATTGAGCATTACTTCAATGCTAATTGGCAGCTAAGTGCGAGCTATATATATGGTAATAATGACCTACATTACGATGTTTTTTGGGCGACAGGTAACCCTGACTCACAAACGAATATAGGCATGAAGCCCGGTTCAGTAAATTATATTGATGCGAAAAGAATACAACGAACCTATGAAATAGAGCTAGCAGGTAGGTTTAACTGGTTTGGGCAAAACCACCAATTGCTTTTTGGTTACAACAACCAAGATCAAGATTTTTCAACGCCTTATTTTGCAAACCAACAGCCACCGACTGTCATTGGCGACTTTACTGCAACAGATTATGACTACCCAAAACCTAACTGGCAAACCACACCTGCCTATGGCTCGTATGGCACGACAAAGCAAAGCGCACTTTATTTTGCTTCACAGTTTAACGTAACTAATGCGCTATCTATTATTTTGGGTAGTCGTTTAAATCAATGGCAAACCACACAAGACAGTTTTGGTAGCAAGCATGATTACGAGTTGAATAATGAACCGACCAATTATCTTGGTACCACTTATGCCTTAAACGACAGCTGGGCGCTGTATGCCAATTACACCGATATATTCACACCACAAAGCCGTGTGGACGAAAATGGTAATTACTTAGCACCAATTCAAGGTAAAAACTACGAAGTGGGTATTAAAGCCTCATTATTTAATGAGCGTTTAGATATGTCACTGTCTGGTTTTGAAATCCATCAAGATAACTGGGGAGAATATACCGGTGCAACAATTCCAGGAACTAACCAAGATATTTACCAAGCGATTGATGGCACCATTACTGAAGGCTTTGAACTAGAACTCAATGGCGCGATAAGCGATACTTGGGATGCTTACTTTGGCTATACTCGCAGTAAAGGTGAAAGGCCAGATGGCACAACTTTAAATACCATCAATCCAAAAGATCAGTTTAAGTTATTCACTAGTTATCAATTAAGCGATAGCTTACAGGGCGTAAAAATTGGCGGTGGTTATCGCTGGCAGAGTCGCAGCTACGATGATGTAAAAAACCCTGCATTTGGCACGGTTGAAGTTGCACAAAAAGCCTATGGTATAGCCAGTTTAATGGCCAGCTATCAAATTAATAAGCAGATGACTGTTAGCCTTAATATTGATAATTTATTTGATAAAATTTATTACAACCAAATCGGTTTTTATAATCAATACCGCTATGGTAACCCGCGAAAATTTTCACTGCAATTTGACTACAGTTTATAGCAAGCCACCTTCAAGTTAACCAAAAAAGCAGCTTAATGAAGCTGCTTTTTTGGTACTGTGCTGTACGTTTTATTGTACTCTGGCAAACTCTTCTTTCGATAGCTCACCATTTTGATCTGTATCTAAGTCAGCAAAAATTTCAACTAACTGTGCATTCACAGAGGCTTCTTTTTGGCTAATCACGCCGTCTCCATCAGTATCAAATGTGTCAAAACTAACTGCTGCAAACGCAGTTGATGAAGCCGCTAAGGCAAAAATAGCAAGTGCTGTATTAATATGTTTCATAGTGTTATTCCTAATAATTTAAAAGAAAGAAATCCTTTTCAGAGATCCCTGTTTGTGGAAACTGAAATTACGCTTTTGAAAATTCTTCTTTTGATAACTCACCGTTTTGGTCAGTATCAAGCTCAGCAAACTTAGCTGAAATAGTCGCATCAGCAGATGCTTCTTGTTGGCTGATTACACCATTGCCATCAACATCAAGAGTATCGAAGTCAGTTGCTGCAAAAGCAGCTGATGATGATGCCAACGCGATAAGTGCTAAAGTTTTATTTAATGTGTTCATAATTATCTTCCTTCCAAAATTTAGTGTGCTTGCTTAATCAAATGCGCAGGTCCTTTGCAAAGATCCTTGTATGAAAATAAGCGATTACGCTTCAGAAAACTCAGCTTTTGAAAGCTCACCATTACCATCAGTATCTAACTCAGCAAATTGGCTCATTAATTTTGCATCAACTGCCGCTTCGCTTTGGCTGATCGTGCCGCTACCATCAACATCTAAGGTGTCAAAGTCAGTACCTGCAAATGCTGCTGATGAAGAAGCTAATGCGATAAGTGCTAATGTTTTATTTAATGTGTTCATAATAAATATTCCTTCAAAGTTTATGGTTGTGAACTTAAGTGATAATCACCGTTTCGTTCAAGACAACTAGAGTATTACAACTTCGGTGCCAACAATTTATTACCATTAAAAATCATTGAGTTACATTGTATTTTGATGTTTTCGTGGAATTTAGAAGGACTATTCTGTTGCAGTTTAGCAACAAGATTTATGCGTTAACCTATAAAACCATATAAATCAAATGGTTAATAGTTATAAAAATGACACAACTCGATAAACTATGCTGATAATAGTGTTTTTTTCAAAGATGAGTACCCTAACCGCAACTGAACAGCAACTTTAACTGATAAAAATTAAATTTTTTTCATAAATTAACAATCTGAATTGTAAGGGGAAATTAAATTTATTTTGGTAAGTAAAAAATAAAAACGCAGTTAGTTTATGAAAATTCGTGTTTTGTTGCCATTATGCGAAACAATAGCAACGATATTGCAGTTTTAACGCTCTGGGTATTCTTACAATTTAATTAAGCACCAACAATTTCAATCACAATATGTGTTTTCACCGAATTGGCGATAAAACATAACTCATGAGCCTGGTGATGCATTTCTTCTAATTGCTCTGCACTAGGTTGCTCATTTTCGGCAAACTTCACACATGGTTTTAAAGTTACTTGAGTCATCGACATACGCCCATCACTAGCGCGCTGCATCAAACCAACAGCATCATCTTGATAGCTATCAACTATAAACTTATTTTTTGCCGCAATAGATAAGAAAAATAACATATGGCAGCTCGACAATGACGCAATAAATGCCTCTTCGGGGTCGACACTTTCTGCCACAGAATATGGCAGTGGCACGATATGCGGTGAGGAGGATGCAGCAATAGTTGCCCCACCATCAAATTGCCACAAGTGACCTCGGCTATATTTATTATCGATAAACAACTCTTCTGCTTGGCGAGACCACACAACACTTGCTACATATTCAGACATTGAAATTTTTCATCCTAAGTAAATTTACACATCCCACAGCCCAGAATTTTATCCGGCCTACTAAAATATCCGTAACGAGCATAAAAAGATTCTTTACCTTTGGCTGAGAGCAGTCCGATGGTTGCATCTTTTTTTGCTGCCCCAGCCAAATACATTTCTATATTATCCTTAATCAACGCACCAATACCTTGCCTTTGAAAGTCAGGATCGACAACAACATCTTGGATATAAAAAAATAAACCACCATCACCTATTACACGACCCATACCAACAAGTAGCCCCTCCTGTCGGATCACTACATGAAATAACGAGTTGTTTAAACTAGTATTCGCCAGATCAGCGTTAACTTTACCCCAACCGACTTTCTCTCTTAATAAACAAAATTCTTCTAAAGATGGACAGCTCAGTTCCACGGTATAGCTAACACTTTTCACTAAGCCTAATCTCCGTCATTCAATATCTAATTCATCTTTGCTTAAGCGTTTTACAAAGCAACACTTACTGTTGAAATCTAAAATTAAATTACAGCACCAACGAAAATGCACTCAACCACAACAACTGCACACCATAAGCTAATCGTTGATAAGTGCCTACACTGCCTTTTTGCTTAAATGCTTGCGTCAACAAAACTAAAAAGTAACAGGTAATACACACACACAAAATTGAAAAAAGCCGAAATGAAATACCGGTATATGAACTTACAGCAACAAAAATTGGCGCAATCAGCAAAGACAGCAGCATTACCAAGCCAGCCCAAGAATGTATTTGGCAACTCAAAGTAGGGTTTTTAGTATTAGGATCCGCATCCATGGGGAAGTAACCGGCAATCCAGGTACCCACACCATGAATCATGACAAGCCAACCGACCAACATAATTAATATAGCGGTATTTTCCAGCTGTACGACATACCAACCAAATAAACAAAATAGTAACCCAAGAGGATAGTTATTAATAAGCGGGGATAGTTTTTCCGTGGGACTGCCAGCAGCACCGAGCTCGCTGCAAAATTGCTTTGCATGACTATAGTTTGGATAACACCTACCAGCGATATACACCCCAGCAACAATCCATATACTCGCGCTTAGTGCTGAATATAAACTAATAATCTCTAACATTAGCAACTTCCATGTATAAATTAATACCACGATAATAAGCTGATGTATTTATGTTGTAAATAATATACTTAACCGCACAGGAAGCACACAGGCATAAAAAAAGCAGCCCGGGGGTATTGGCTGCTTTTGAACGTAATCAATGTAAAAGTCCTTTTAAAATTCCTTGTAGGCGGAAGCTATAATTAGGCCTTTGCGAACTCAGCTTTTGAGAGCTCACCGTTACCGTCTGTATCAAGCTCTGCAAATTTACTCATAAGCTCAGCATCAACCGATGCTTCACTTTGGCTGATTGCGCCGTTGCCATCAACATCTAGCGTATCAAAATCGGTAGCAGCAAACGCCGCTGATGAAGATGCCAGTGCGATAAGTGCTAATGTTTTATTTAATGTGTTCATAATTAATATTCCTTCAATGTACTATCAAAAAATTTGTCTCAATACTGGTTTTCAATGCGAGTAAAGTCTTCCTTGTTATCCTTTATCATGGGTTCCCTGCCCACTTAGGTTGTCTTTGGCAACTCAGGATAAACTCAGTATTAGGTTATTAAGCTTTTGAAAACTCTTCTTTTGATAACTCACCGTTTTGGTCAGTATCAAGCTCTGCAAATGTTGTAGATGTAATACCACCCATTGATGCTTCTTGCTGGCTCAGAGCTCCATTCCCATCAACATCTAGCGTATCAAAATCGGTAGCAGCAAACGCCGCTGATGAAGATGCCAGTGCAATAAGTGCTAATGTTTTATTTAATGTGTTCATAATTAATATTCCTTCAATGTACTATCAAAAAATTTGTCTCAATACTGGTTTTCAATGCGAGTAAAGTCTTCCTTGTTATCCTTTATCATGGGTTCCCTGCCCACTTAGGTTGTCTTTGGCAACTCAGGATAAACTCAGTATTAGGTTATTAAGCTTTTGAAAACTCTTCTTTTGATAACTCACCGTTTTGGTCAGTATCACGCTCTGCAAATCTATTTAAAAGCTCAGCATCTTCTGCGGCTTCAACTTGACTGATCACACCATTTTCATCAACATCAAGGGTATCGAAGTCTAACGCCTCAAAGGCAAATGCTGCTGATGAAGAGGTTAATGCAATAAGTACTATCGCTTTATTTAGTATGTTCATTGGTTATCTCCTTTCACCTGAGATGATTAATAGTGTGTTACGAAGTCCTTTTCATTTTTCCCTGTCAAAAAGCGACATTAAGCTTTTGAAAACTCTGCTTTTGAAAGCTCGCCGTTACCGTCGCTATCAAGCTCTGCAAATTGGCTCATAAGCTCAGCATCAACTGAAGCTTCACTTTGGCTAATTGCGCCATTACCATCAACATCTAATGTGTCAAAGTCTGTTGCAGCAAATGCGGCTGAAGAAGATGCTAGAGCAATAAGTGCCAACGTTTTATTTAATGTGTTCATAATAAATATTCCTTCAATGTTTATGGTTTCGAACGATGTGCTAATCACATTTTCGTTCTGTACAACTAGACTATTACAACTTCGGTGCCACATTTTAAAAAACCTTTAAAATCAAATCGTTAAAAATAAATTTTACTTTTGACTGGCTATTTACGGTGTTTTTTGTTGCTTTTTAGCAACACGTAAACCACCTATAAAATATAGTTTATAAAAATCAATTGATTAGGTTTAATAGAAAAGACACAGATCAGTACTTACAGTGTTCGTATTTATATTTTTATAGGCAAGAAAAGTGACAGGCGCTGAAATTAACCAGCTGAAAACTAGCAACTGAAATAAATAAAAAATCTATGTTACTGATAATTAATAACAATAAAAATAAATTTAGAGTTCTTTAAGGTAGGTTACGGTATATCCGCTATTTTGTCGCAAAATAGCGAATATGCACAAATTTACACCAGCGGCTCAAGCACTGAAAGGTCAATAAAGTGGTCTTTCATGAAAGTTTTCATCTCGTCTTCACTTGCCGTTAGTTGAATACCAAACTGCGCGCTAGTGGCATGGCTTTTAACACTGCATATTTGTCCGCTAAACTCAGTAACACCTTTATTATTTTTATCGAGCATAATATGACACTGAGTATTCTTTAATTCACTGAGATCAGCTTTGCTTTTTACATCAAACATCACCCCAGTTACTGAGATATCTTTAATAACTCCTTGCATCTCGCGTTCGTCATTAAACTTTATTTTTGCAGCTAATAATGTGGGAATACGAGTTTGTGATCGTAAACTAAATAATTGCACTTCAGTTGGGAAGTTTAAATAAATAAGCCGTGCCGGGTGCGACGACACTGACATAACCTGCTGACGAAATGCTATAACTTGCCCACCACCGCTTTCAAGCACCGCTCTGACGATCACCACAACACCATCTTTTAAATATTCCCCCGCGTTACCTAAACGCTTTGCTGAGGGGTAATTTAAGATCACAAAACGCTCATGCAATAAACCAACAAATTCAGTTTTAACTCGTTTGCTGGCTGTGGGTGTTAAGATTTCGACATCAACAATGCTACCAGCACTAATATAGGCAAGGTTTTCTAAGTTTAATTGTTGTCTTGTTTTTGCCATTTCCTTTCCAACTACAAATAAATCATCTTGTACAAGTAATCGCTTTTATACAAATTAACCACGCCAGAAGGTCGGTGTAAACAACACTAATAAGGTGAATATCTCTAATCGCCCAAACACCATCGCAATGGTTAATAGCCATTTAGCGCCATCACTAATAGCGCCATAATGCGACGCAACATCCCCCAAACCAGGGCCGAGGTTATTTAAGCAAGCTGCGGTGGCTGAGAACGCCGTTATGTTATCCATACCGGTCCCCATTAACGCTAACATAATAATGACAAATACCAACGCATAAGCAGAGAAAAATCCCCATACGGCTTCAACTACTTTATCTGGTAATGCCTTACGACCAAGTTTAATAGAGTAAATAGCACGAGGATGCACTAATCGATTAAGCTCACGTATTCCTTGCAGATAAAGTAAAAACACCCGAACTACTTTCATACCGCCGCCAGTGGAACCCGCACAACCACCAATAAAACTCGAAAATATCAGTAAAATAGGCAAGAACAACGGCCATGCTGAAAAATTATCGGTGGCAAAACCCGCAGTAGTACTAATTGATACCGCTTGAAATAATGCCTGATCGAGCGTTTCGTCACCGTTTGCATATATATTATTGGACGACAGTACCGTAAAACACACAATCACCAGCGCTAGTTGAATAAACAAAAACACTTTAAACTCAGGGTCGCGGATATACACCCTGAGATTTCGACTCGAAACAGCCGCGTAATGCAAGGTGAAATTAACGGCAGCGATGATTAGAAATATCACGCAAATAAAGTTGATTAATGGACTGTCGAAGTGTCCCATAGAAGCATCGTAAGTAGAGAATCCGCCTATTGCAACTGTAGAAAATGAATGACAAATTGCATCAAACCAATTCATTCCTGCAGCCCAATATGCCAAAGTACACGCCGTAGTTAACGACACATAAATATACCAAAGATGTTTTGCGGTATCGGCAATACGTGGCGTCATTTTGGAGTCTTTTACAGGTCCCGGAATTTCAGCTCGATACAACTGCATACCACCCACACCAAGCATGGGTAGTATCGCAACCGCAAGTACGATTATCCCCATACCGCCAAACCATTGTAATTGCTGACGATAAAATAATACCGATTTAGGAAGATACTCAATGCCCGTGAGTACAGTTGCTCCTGTCGTCGTTAAACCTGAGAACGCTTCAAATACCGCATCTGCTAAGGATAAATTAGGTTCTTGTAAAAAAATCAGCGGTAAAGATGCGAATGCCCCTAGAACTAACCAAAATAGCACCACAATTAAAAAGCCTTCGCGTGCTTTCAAATCCCCATGCTCATGGCGGTTAGGGTAGTAAGCAATTAAGCCAATAATTACACTGAATATAAATGCGAGGACAAATGGCACACCACCACCATCTTTATAAATGAGCGATACAATTGCCGGCGGCACCATAGTGATACTAAACAGTACAACCAATTGGCCGAGAATTTTTATGATGGTACGAAATTGCATTGAGCTATCGCTTTTTTATTAAGTAATGATTAGTGCGTGAATGCTATTGTCTTACTCTTTAATACTTAACTCAACCGCGCCATGACTCAAATCATAAATATCTTTTATGGCTTGTGTGGCTTGGCGGCTATCTATAGTGATAACCCATTCAATATTAGCAGTAAATTGCTTTTCTATGTTAAGTACTTGATATTGCGTTTTTAGTAACTGCTCTATCGCTCCTTGCGTGCTGTAATCACTACAGCCCACCAGCTCAACACTAGGAACTTTTAATGTGGTTGTTAAATGTGCCAAGGCATTATTTAGCGAGCCACCATATGCTCTGACTAATCCGCCAGTGCCTAATTTTATACCGCCAAAGTAACGAGTAACCACAGCAGTGATTTCTCCAAGCCCAGAGCCCATTAACACATTAAGCATAGGCTTTCCTGCCGTACCATTTGGTTCACCATCATCAGAGAAACCATACACATGACTACCACCTGGATTGCCTGCAACATGCGCCCAACAGTTATGACGAGCATCACTGTATTTACTTTCAATCTCACGGATAAACGCTTTTGCCGAGGCTAAATCTGGCGTATGAGCGATATGCACAATAAAGGTGCTTTTTTTTATTTCTTCTTGATGAAAAACGGTTGCTGCTGGGTACTTATATTCTGACATTCTTTGATAAACCCAAATAATGAAGCAAAAAATGGGGCCATATGGCCCCAACTTTTAACACCTGATAATTAATCTAACGATAAATCACGGGTCATATTTTCTAAGCTATCTTCGTGAACAATAATATTGTCCTCGATACGAATACCACCAAATGGTTTAAACGCTTCAACCTTTTCCCAGTTAATAAACTGTTTGTTGTCAGTTTGCGCTAAATCGCCAAGTAATGAGTCGATAAAGTACAAACCAGGTTCAATCGTGAATACTTGGTTTTTCTCAATCAAGCGCGTACAACGCAAGAATGGATGACCTTCAGGTGGGGCTTGATGCGTACCCTTTTCATCAGCCATAAAACCACCCATATCATGTACTTGTAAACCAAGATGATGACCAAGTCCATGCGGGAAGAAAGTCGACGTAATACCGCGCTCAACGATCTCAGCAGCTGGTAACTTAACAATATTAAAATCACTAAGCACCTGAGCAATACGTTGATGGCAATCTAAGTGCAGTTCACCGTATAACAAGCCTGGTTTCAATGCTTTACCCAATGCAATTTGGTGTTGTGTCATTGCGGCAATTAATTCGGCAAACTCGCCCGACTTTTTAAAATCATAAGTACGAGTTATATCTGCAGCATAACCATGAAAGTTAGCGCCAGCATCAATTAAGAACGAATGATGTGCCTTTGGGGCTTGAGGCTCAAAATGAGTGTAGTGCAAAATAGCGCAATTTTCGTTAAGCGCAACAATATTGCCATACGGCATTTCGTTTTCGCTTTGGCGAGTAGCCATTAAATACGCTTGCTGAATATCAAATTCAGAGCCACCGTTAAAAAAGGTATCACGCGCCGCTTTATGGCCATCAACCGCAATACGGTTAGCTTGGCGTAAGCATTCAAGTTCGTATTGAGTTTTATAAGCGCGGTGGTAATTAAAGTAATTGAGCACCGGCTCTGGATTCATAATGCTAAAGCCTAGCGCTTGGGCTACTTCTAGGTATTCTCCGATATAAGCGTACTTCGCTTTATCGTACGGTAATAGTTTTTCAACTTGATCAGGCTGTAATAATAGCTCGATATCAAAGTAATCAGCCCAAAAATCTCGTGGCTCATCTGGCACTTTGTGCCAAAAGTCGACTGGGCGATAAAAAATTAGTTTTGGCTTATCACTGCCATTTACAACAATCCAACAATGTGGATTATCGATGACCGGTAACCAAGCTTTAAAATGCGGGTTAACTTTAAACGGATAATACATATCGTCTAAAAACTGACGTTTAGCTTGTCCAGAATGGATCACTAAACCTTCTAATCCTTCACGTTCAATAATAGTACGAGTACGCTGCTGCAGTGTTGCAATATGTTCGGCATATAAAACGGCTAATTTATCCATAGAAAACCCATCTGTTAAATTTAACTTATTTCAAGTCTAACATAGACCCTGTTTAACCCCAATGCAGATGCGCTAAAGCACTTGTGCCTTAGCCACCCATCTTCATATCCAATATTGGTGTCAATATATTTCCTTCGCGCCCTAAACGCGTGTGATAAACCTGACGATATGCAAATACATTTTTTACGTACTCCCGAGTTTCACGATACGGGATAAGCTCAATCCATAATTCAGCAGGCATGGCTTCATCTGGTAGCCACTTTCTGATTCTATGGTAACCGGCGTTATACGAGGCTGTAGCTAGTATTTCGTTGCCATGGTTTTTCTTTTTTAAGTATTCTAAATACTCTGTACCTAAACGTATATTGGTCTTAGGTTGACTTAAACGGTTTCCTGAAACAGTACTTTTATTTACATACTTTGCTGTACTTGGTAATAGCTGCATTAAGCCACGCGCATTAGCATGAGAACGTGCATCAGGTGCAAAAGAGCTTTCACGGCGCGAAATAGCAATGCTCCAAGTAACATCTATATGATTACGTTTACTATAACGTTCAAATAAATCTTGAAAAGCAAATGGGAAACGTAACTCTACATAATCCCATGCCTTAATTTGCGCTAAAGTATAAATAGTACTGTCGTACCAATCTAATTCTGCTGCGAGTTTTGAAGCCGCGAGCTTTTCTTCATCGCTAGAAGTGCTTGTTAAATAATTCCATTCGCGACGAGCAGAAGTAAACCGCTCAAGTTCATACATCGCTTTAGCACGTTTAAAACCAGGGGCATTAGCCACCTCATGCATTAATTTGTCGCTCACTAACAATGGTTGATTATTGAGCTCAATAGGTAAACCCAACCGCGCAGCAGCCAAAAATCCATAATAATCACGCTCTTTTGCGACTATTTGCCAAATAGCTTTAGCACGCTGTGTATCACCTCGTTGTTCTAAACTATACGCTAACCAATATTGCTGACCC
Organism: Pseudoalteromonas sp. SG43-7; assembly: GCF_014164295.1. NCBI lineage: Bacteria > Pseudomonadati > Pseudomonadota > Gammaproteobacteria > Alteromonadales > Pseudoalteromonadaceae > Pseudoalteromonas > Pseudoalteromonas sp. SG43-7. The sequence continues at coordinate 36,080 of NZ_JACJEY010000029.1, read as the reverse complement.
AGACTAAGATTTTCTTTACCTGTAAAAAACGCCACAATGCCCGACCAATCTTGGGTTTTTAGCATATTGCCTAACTGCCATTGCATTAATTTACGATCTTGGCGATCTTTGGGCACTTTACTCAACCAAAAACGCGCCTCAGGGTGGCCACTTGATGCCAGCGCTAAAGCAAAACTATAGTAAACATCAGCCTTTTGCTCGTCAGAATAGTTAAACATTTTGTCTAACTTTTCCCATGCCTTAAGCGCCAAGGTTTTATCTCGCCAAATTAAGCGTTTAATTCCATAGTGTGCAATTTCACTTTCTTTAACTGTTTTATGCTTATAGCGGTACATTCCTGCTACTGCACTGGGATCACTGCGAACTTTTCGGTAAAAGTCAGCCAAGTATTGCTCATTTTTCGGTAATAAGGTTTTTAAGTATGGCAGTAAGCTTTGCGAGCCACCTTGTGCCGATAACGTAATGCGTTGCCATATTTGCTCTTGGCTCATATAACCTTTTTTACGCCAAACATTAAATAGTGAATCGCATTCTTCTGGCTGTGATTTCCCGACAGTCCATAAATTTGTTACTTGACTCATTATCGCTTGTTCCGGCGCCCCTAAATCAAGCTGATACTGCAGGTAAGTGCAAGTCAGCTCACTATTTGTAGTCTCGCGATAATTATTAATAAAAGCAGCTTTGCGGTTTTGCTTTTGTAAATTCTGCAGCCATGCTTTGCGCACCGGCCACTCTAAAGGCGTACTTTGATAAATAGTTAAATAACGCTCTATTTCAGATTGATGCTCAATATCAGGATGGCGCTGCCAATAGAGTTGCTCTACATAAGGCTTTAATGGATGGTCTAGCTGTGCAACGACTTCCTTAAACTCTTGATAACTAGCATATTTGACTTTTTTTTCAGCATCTAAAAATGCGTCATGCTCCGTATTAGCGTAGGCAGAAAATAAAGGAAATAATAATGCTGCTGCCGTTACACTTAAAAATTGTTTTTTCATGATGACCTTAAATATTCAAAGGTAAATAAAAGACAAACACTTCGCCTACACCTTAGCACCAAACAAGCTATATTTTAACCAGTAGTAAGACACCACAGTAAATTTTTCGTTGCATTTTTAATTTAAAGCAAGCACACTGATTGAAATGCAAACTCATCGTACCAGTCTTAGTTCACTAACTAGGGAGAATAATAATGTTATATAAAAGCGATTCCTTTGAAGTTGCTTTCATCAAGGATAATATCGCCGAGTTCAAATTTTGTGTTGCAGGTTCTGTAAACACTTTGTCTCAGCAAACCTTGAAAGATTGCGCCTCTGCATTAAAAGAATTAGCCGCAAACAGTGATATCAAAGGCATGATTTTTACCAGTGATAAAGAACACTTTATTATTGGCGCCGATATTTTCGAATTTTTACCTACCTTTACTAAACCAGAAGCTGAATTAGTAACGTGGATCAAAGATGCCACTGATGTTTTTGACGCGCTAGAAGATTTACCATTCCCAACTTTAAGCGCTATAAATGGCTTAGCACTTGGTGGTGGTTGTGAGTGGGTACTCGCTACCGATTATCGTGTTGCTAGCACTGATGCTAAAATTGGCCTACCAGAAGTAAAACTTGGCATCATGCCTGGATTTGGCGGCACAGTTCGCTTACCACGCATTGTTGGTGCTGATAATGCGATGCTTTGGATCACCTCTGGTGCCGAAAACCGCGCAGCTGATGCTTTAAAAGTAGGTGCTGTTGACGCAGTAGTTAGTACTGACAAACTTATAGAGTCAGGAATTTCAACACTTGAATTGGCAATCTCTGGAAAACTAGATTGGCAAGCTAAGCGACAAGTAAAATTACAACCACTTAAATTGAACCGTGTTGAGCAAGGTATGAGCTTTGCAATGGCTGAAGGTATGGTTATGGGTAAAACCAAAGGCCACTATCCTGCTCCTATTATGGCAGTTCGCACTATTAAAGCAGCAGCAAACTGTGAACGCGCCGAAGCAATGGCAATTGAAAATGCCAACTTTGCTAAATTAGCACGCACCCCAGAAGCGGCAGCCCAAACGGGTATTTTCTTAGCAGATCAATACATCAAGGGGAAAGCGCGCAAGCAAGCTAAAACCAGTGATGTAGTAATTAAACAAGCTGCAGTACTTGGTGCTGGCATTATGGGTGGCGGTATCGCTTACCAGTCAGCTTATAAAGGAACACCTATTATAATGAAAGACATCCAACAGGATGCGCTTGATTTAGGTATGGGTGAAGCATCTAAGCTATTAGGTCAAAAAGTTCAACGCGGCCATATGGCGATGGACAAAATGGTAGCAACGTTAGGTAAAATCAAACCAACTCTTAATGATAGCGATTTACAAAGCGCTGATATCATTGTTGAAGCAGTTGTTGAAAATCCTAAAGTTAAACAAGCCGTTTTAGCAGGTCTTGAAAAAGACATGCCTGCAGGCACTATCTTAACGTCTAACACATCAACTATTCGTATTGATGAATTAGCCACGGCTCTTGAAAAACCTGAAAATTTCTGTGGTATGCACTTCTTTAACCCAGTGCCAAAAATGCCACTAGTAGAAATTATTCGCGGTGAGAAAACCTCAGAGCAAACTATTAACGCCGTTGTTGATTACGCCTTAAAGTTAGGTAAATCACCTATCGTTGTTAACGATTGCCCAGGATTCTTTGTAAACCGTGTATTATTCCCATACTTTGCCGGCTTTAGTAAGTTAGTTATTGAAGGCGCTGATTTTGCCAAAGTAGATAAAGTAATGGAAAACGTATTTGGCTGGCCTATGGGTCCTGCATACTTACTTGATGTTGTTGGTATTGATACGGCTTACCACTGTACTGGCGTGATGGCAGATGGTTTCCCTGAGCGCATGTCACGTGCCGAAAAAGATCCGGTAACAATATTCGCTAACGAAAAGCGTTTTGGTCAAAAGAACAAAGCGGGTTTCTACCAGTATGCTCCGGATCGTCGCGGTCGCTTGAAAAAAGCTCAAGATCCACAAGCCGTTGAGCTACTTAGTTCAATCACTGATGCACCGAAAGAGTTTGATAAACAAGAAATTATCGACCGTTGTATGATACCAATGATCAACGAAGTGCTACTGTGTTTACAAGAAAACATTGTTGCTTCTCCACAAGAAGCTGATATGGCACTTATTTATGGTATTGGTTTCCCTCCATTTAGAGGCGGCGCGTTCCGTTACTTAGATCAAACTGGACTAGCTAACTTTGTTGCAACAGCTGACAAATACGCTCATCTAGGTGCGATTTACCAAGTATCTGAACAAACTCGCAAATGGGCTGAAGAAGGCCGTATTTTCTATAAGGTGGAAGGATAAGACCATGAATACTCCAGTAATTGTAGATTGTATCCGCACGCCAATGGGCCGTTCAAAAAACGGTGTATTTAAACATAAGCGTGCCGAAGATTTAAGCGCCCACTTAATGAAGGGCTTACTTGATCGCAACCCAGCCGTTGATCCAGCATCGATTGACGATATCTATTGGGGTTGTGTACAACAAACTTTAGAGCAAGGTTTTAACGTTGCTCGTAATGCCGCATTACTTGCCGGCATTCCTCACACAGTGCCAGCGGTAACAGTAAACCGCTTATGTGGATCATCAATGCAAGCATTACACGATGCTGCTCGCGCAATCATGACTGGCGCTGGTGATACCTACATCATTGGTGGTGTTGAGCACATGGGTCATGTGCCAATGACCCACGGTAACGACTTTCACCCAGGCTTAGCAACTTCAATTGCACAAGCATCTGGCTCAATGGGCTTAACCGCAGAGTACCTTGCAACTATTCACGGTATTACCCGTGAGCAGCAAGACCAATTTGCATACCGCTCACATCAACGAGCTCATGCAGCAACGGTTGAAGGACGTTTCCGCCGCGAAATCCTCGCAATGGAAGGTCATGACGCAGATGGTTCACTGATTTTAGTTGAAGATGACGAAGTAATTCGTCCAGAAACAACTGTAGAAGGCTTATCACAGCTTCGCCCAGTATTTAACCCTGCATCTGGCTCAGTCACTGCCGGTACGTCTTCAGCTCTTTCTGACGGCGCATCTGCTATGTTAGTAATGAGCGAAGAAAAAGCCAAAGCTCTAGGCTTACCAATTCGTGCACGTGTTAAAGCCATGGCGGTTGCAGGTTGCGATCCATCAATCATGGGTTACGGCCCAGTACCAGCAAGTAAAAAAGCATTAGCACAAGCCGGTATCACTATTGATGATATCGATGTTGCCGAGCTTAACGAAGCATTCGCAGCACAATCACTACCAGTATTAAAAGACCTAGGTCTTGCTGATGTAGTTGATGAAAAAGTGAATTTAAACGGCGGCGCTATCGCTCTGGGTCATCCTTTGGGTTGTTCTGGTTCACGTATTAGCACCTCGTTAATCCACTTGATGGAAGATAAAAATGCACGCTATGGTTTAGCCACTATGTGTATTGGTTTAGGCCAAGGCATCGCAACGGTATTTGAACGTGTGCAAGATTAATAAAATGTATTAAGTAATACCTTGGTGATAAAAAGCCGCGTCGATTTATAAATCGACGCGGCTTTTTTATAATTAATTTTTTGCAGCTAAGTTATGTCGCTTTATAAGCACAAGTGAAGTGACTTTATTTATCAGGCTGAGGTCGTTAAACTAGCAGCCTTAAACTAATCGTTAAGCGCTAAATAAACAGTAAAGGTTATGCAATGAGTTTTGAGAATCCCGATCACCAATTAGATGCCATTGGCCTACGCTGTCCGGAGCCTGTAATGATGATCAGAAGCGCGGTACGTAAAATGGAAAATGGCGAAACTTTATTAATTATTGCCGACGACCCATCCACCACCCGTGATATCCCCAGTTTCTGCCGCTTTATGGATCACACATTGTTAGAAAAGGAAGTGGATGCAGTACCGTATCGATATTTAGTGAAAAAAGGGCTATAAATCAATAATTAACCATAATTAAAACATTCATTAATCCCAGTAAAAGTTTATTTTCAGCTGCCACTGAAACTCTGTTGCATGTTTATAACCAAATCGTATATCGAAATCTTGATTGATAGGCACTGATAGCTCGATGTTAGTTGCAATACCGCTTAACTGTTGGTGATAAAACTTCTCAATTGATGTTCTTAGTTTTAAATTAGAAGTTACAGTCGTTAAAAATCCTAGCTCTATTGAAGTATCCAGCCATTGTTGGGTGCTTTGTAATTCACCAGCATAACCATTAATCATACCGTACACTAGCGACTGATTAGCATTTAATAACCATGACTTTCCAACTCCTGCCATGGCAAATGTACTTGAGCAACTAAAGCACTGGCTGCGATTTCTTTCATAACCTACATTTATCTGCCATGCCCAACCGCCTTCATTTGGCCACTGGCTATAGGCTGGGTTAAATGATTCTAGATCTAAAAGATGTAATTTTTCTAGATATAACTGCGAATCAAATAAAGCAACTTCAACATCCAACATCTCTAAATTAGAGTAAGGAACTCTGGCAATATCAGAAGCTAATGAATCAAAATAACTCAATCTGAAACCTAAATTTAGGCTTTGTTCATTTTTATACACAGTTGAAGAAATAGATATATTTGAGGGTTTCTGAGCTGAATGCGGTGCATGTTTATCATAATTAATAAAAGAGGTTTCTTTACCTGGAGGTAGGACTAAACGAGCTTTAATAAGAGCTTTTTTTAACTTTTCAATGTGTTCAACATCATATTTTTTTATTTGTTGCAACTGAACAAACTCAAAAAGAGTTTCAATAATTCGTTTTTTAGTTACCACATCTAGATTTGTAAATGTCGGCTCAAAAAGTATATTTTGCGAATGATAAATAGCTAAAGCCAGCTTGGAGTCTTTCGCTGAAAGATTGTTTTCATATTGATGAAAAACACTACTTCTTGAAGGAGTAAACTCAATCTGTTTTACTAGCTTTTCGTTATTATATTGAGCACTATTTAAGCGAGAAAAAATAGTCGCAGGAATAACCCAAGGCGAAAGCTCATTCGTTAACTGCTCCCCTATAATTAATTCAACAACCCTTGCGATATGAAATGCACAGTTTTCATCCGCAAAATAGTAAGAATACTTAGCCCCCATAATTTCCCATAAATGATTAGTTAAAAAGAGGACGTCTTCTTGGCTAAAGTTAAGCTTATATTCCCATATATCTCTCAGCTCTATTTCACCATAGTTATGTTGATGACGGTAAAATAGTTGATCTGAAAAACCGGCCTCGTAACCGCCAAATAACCCTTTCGTAATATAGACCAAACCGTTTTCATTATCAGGAACTAGTGCGCCATAATTTAAGCTGTAATCTAGTAACTTATTGTGCTCTGGCGTTGATCTATTTAGCTTTAAAAGCATATGACCATAAAGCGAAGCCGGATTACTCATATACCCTGAAGCAAAGACTAAACTTACAGAGTGAATCGGTTGTTTATCTCTCCACTCTATAAGTTCGGTGCATTCAACCTTTGGCTCTGAGAATTCAAGCCCTTGTGATAGTAACCACTGATATCTAGCAGGATATTTGCATTGCATTTGTGCGTCTTTATTAAATGCATCAATCGTTGCTTTTAACTCGGATGAAGGGTTATTTTTGCCATTTTTTGAGATAAAAAATGAATCACTCTCAATATAACTTTGAGGAGCTGATGCGTTTTTATAATGCCCTAATTTCAACCAGGTTGGATGCTCGGAAAGTGAGCTAGATGAATAAGATGAAAACGTAGCAAACAGTGCTAGTGCTGGTAAGTATTTGATTGTAGTCATAAGTATGAGTAGGTGCTGACACCTACTCTATTAACAGTTAAATAACAGGGCAAGTAGCTGCAAACTGTGTTGTCACTTTGCTTTCAACAATTGCATATAAGGCTTGAGGGTCTTGAGCAGGTTTAGTCGCAAAATCGCTACGGATAGCCTTTACAATTTGACCATGAGAACTAGCGTCACAACCACGCACATTTAACATTGCAGTAACATACTCACCTTCACCTTCAGCAATTTCTTGCTCAAGTACAGGGAATGTTTGTTGAATAAATAGAGCTGTTTTTGCACCTGCGCCTTCACAGCTACCAACAGATGATATATTTGAAGATACTGCTGTAGTACCTAAATCCCAAATAATATTTGAAATTGCTGCTGCGGTTCCATTCTCTGGGAATATCATTGCGCCGATACCACAATCCTGCCAAGGGTTAACGCCCTCTTTAGCCTGTAATGGAGCAGCTATAAAAGCCCCCGCTAAAACAACTGCTGTTACTGTAGTTTTTAACATCTGTAATCCTATTTTAATTTTTTTTATTCATATAAACGAGCAGAGTATAGTGATATCGAGCTCTTTATAGATTTAAAAGAAGTTTTGATATAATACTCAAAAATGATTGACTACGATTAACGCAAAAAATCAATAACAATATTAACAGGATGTAATTACTTTTGTAAATATAATCAGTGTACTCAAACCTAAATCTCTACTCTCACTTCTTTGTTATTGTTACTTTTGGCTGATCGTTATTATGATAATCGATACTAACGATGTAGCTGCCTTTAATTGCAGGAGTGAAGCTAAAGTAATTATAGGTAGTATTGCAATCTGCTTTGACGCTTTGCCCTAACGTCAGAGATTGACCGGTTGGATCTTGTTCACTGAATCCGCAATTATAACCTGCGCTCCAATCCATATCGGCAATTTTAAATTCATACACTTTACCCGGTGTTGAAAACTTTACTTGTGCTTGATAAAGCGCAGGCGCGACTTGAGTAAATTCATATTGCTTTTCTGCATCCCATAAATTGAAGTCGCCGCGGAGGTACATTGTACGGTCAAGTTCTTGGCCTGGCAGTACATCGCTAAGATCTGGCATTTGTATTTGGCTCGAACAAGCACTCAATAAAGTAACTAGAGCCACTGTTAATATACGTTTCATAGGTATTCCCTCTAATACTAAAAAGCCAGCATAGCTGCTGGCTTTTTAAGCGAAGCTGAATTTATTTCTGTAATACAGAAATATCAGCAATATCTAAAAATAGACCACTCAGTTGACTTAGTAATGCTAAACGGTTTTGCTTAACGGCTTCATCGTCTGCCATTACCATCACGTTGTCGAAGAAGTTATCAACACTTTCACGAATACCAGCAAGCTGGGCAAGCGCTTCTTGATAGTCGCCAGCGGCGTATAACGGCGCTAATTCATTGGCAAACTTAGCAACTTGTGCCGCTAATGCCTTTTCGGCATCATCGTTTAATAAGCTCTCGTCAACAGTGCCTTGCGTTGTAATATCATTTTTAGCCAGAATATTACTTACCCGTTTATTAGCTGCTGCAAGCGCTTCTGCGGCGTCTAATGTACGGAAGTGACTAACCGCTTTAACACGACGGTCAAAATCAACAGGCTTAGTTGGGCGACGCACTAGTACTGCTTGAATAACGTCTACTTCAATGCCTTCGTCTTGATACCAAGCGCGGAAGCGCCCTAGCATAAATTCAAATACATCGGCTGATACATTTAAGTTAGTTAGCTTATCGCCAAACAGGGTTTGTGATTTTGCGACTAGATCTAAAATATCAAGTGGTAGTTCTTTTTCTACCATGATACGCAGCGCACCAATGGCTGCACGACGAAGCGCAAACGGATCTTTATCACCTTTTGGTGCTTGGCCAATACCAAAAATACCTACTAGTGTATCGAACTTATCGGCAATCGCTACCGCGCAGCTAATTAAGTTTGTAGGTAAATTATCACCGGCAAAACGCGGCATGTATTGCTCGTTTTGGGCAATGGCAACATCTTCGGCTTCACCGTCATGGCGTGCATAGTGCATCCCCATCACACCTTGTACGTCAGTAAACTCCATCACCATTTCGGTCATTAGATCGGTTTTACTTAATAAACCAGCACGCTTAGCAAGTGTTTTATCGGCACCTAATTGCTCAGCAATGTAACCAGCAAGTTCACTAATACGCTCTGACTTATCTTTAAGCGTACCCAATTGCTGTTGGAACAATACGCTATTAAGTGATTCTAAACGGCTTTCAAGAGTTTTCTTTTTATCTGTTTCAAAGAAGAACTGCGCATCAGCTAAACGCGGGCGCACTACTTTCTCGTTACCAGCAATAACTACGCTTGGGTTTTTACTTTCGATGTTTGAAACAAACAAAAACTTATTAAGTAGCTTGCCGTCTTGATCAAGTAATGGGAAGTATTTTTGATCGTCTTTCATAGTGTAGATCAGCGCTTCGGCTGGTACATCTAAAAACGCTTCTTCAAATGTTGCAGTAAGAGTTACTGGCCATTCAACCAATGAAGTTACTTCTTCAAGTAAATCTTCATCCATAGCTACTACTGCATTAACGGCTGTTGCTGCAGCTTCGATTTGGCTACGAATTTGTGCTTTACGCTGCTGGTAATCAGCAACAACATGTGCAGACTTAAGCACCTCAAAAACATCATCAGCGTGTTTGATTGTGATTTTTTCTGGATGATGAAAACGATGGCCTTGCAGTTGGTTACCCACTGCTTTACCAAGGACTTCGCCTTCAATTAGCTGATCGCCAAACAAAATAGTTGCGGTATGAACAGGACGAATAAATTGTGTTTTATTCGCCCCCCAACGCATTGGTTTAGGAATCGGAAGTTTAGCTAACGCTTTATTTACCGCATCAGCCATCAAGGCTGTGGTTTCTTTGCCTGCTACTTTAGCAATGTGTAACAACCATGCACCTTTATCGGTCTCGAGTGTTTGCGCTTCACTTACTTCAATACCACAACCACGAGCCCAACCCATTGCAGCTTTGGTCGGCTTGCCATCGGCATCAAATGCAGCCTTCGTTGCAGGGCCACGTTTTTCTACTTCTTTGTCTTGTTGCTGAGCTTCAAGTGCTGTTACTTGTAAACCTAAACGACGAGGAGATGCATACCAGCTTACGCCTTGGTGATTAAGCTCTAGGCTCTCAAGCTCTGCAGTTAGATTTGCAGCAAATGCTTCGGCAAGTTTACGCAATGATTTTGGTGGCAACTCTTCGGTGCCAATTTCTACTAATAAATTTTGTGCTGACATGCTTACTTATCCTTACACAACGGGAAACCAAGCGCTTCGCGTTTGTCATAATAACTTTGTGCACACGCTTTAGATAATGCACGAACGCGCAAGATATAACGCTGGCGCTCTGTCACCGAAATAGCATGACGTGCATCCAATAAGTTAAATGCGTGTGATGCTTTCATTACTTGCTCATAAGCAGGTAATGGTAAGCTTGCTTCAATTAGCTTTTGGCTCTCAGCTTCGCATTTATCAAACTGGGCAAATAAATCGTCAACATTTGCATGCTCAAAGTTATAAGTTGATTGCTCAACTTCGTTCTGATGGAATACATCACCGTAAGTAACACGGCCCATTGGGCCATCAGCCCATACTAGATCGTAGATGCTATCTACGCCTTGAATGTACATAGCTAAACGCTCAAGACCATAAGTGATCTCACCAGTAACAGGAGAGCACTCTAAGCCCCCTACTTGTTGGAAGTAGGTAAACTGGGTTACTTCCATACCGTTTAACCAGATCTCCCAACCAAGACCCCATGCGCCTAGCGTAGGTGATTCCCAGTTGTCTTCAACGAAGCGTACTTCGTCAGTAAGGGTATCAATGCCAACAGCCGCTAATGAGCCTAAATATAGCTCCTGGATGTTATCTGGTGATGGTTTTAATACGACTTGGAACTGGTAGTAATGTTGCAGGCGATTTGGATTCTCACCATAACGGCCATCGGTAGGACGACGACATGGTTGCACATACGCGCTCGACATTGGTTCAGGACCAATAGACTTTAAAAATGTTTGCGGATGAAATGTGCCTGCACCAACTTCCATATCAAGTGGCTGAATAATGACACAGCCTTGCTGTGCCCAGTAATCCTGTAAAGCCAGGATCAAACCTTGAAAGGTTTTAACGTCATATTTTTGCATATTTGGCTTTTAGTATCTGCTGTGATGTAGCGTGAAAATTACCTTCAGTATACCTTGTGCGTAGTCATGTTTTAAGCAGTTTGTGCAATTGAGAAAATAAAAAAGGAGCCTAAGGCTCCTTTTTTGTAATTACTATAATTTAATTATACGTCTAAGTTAACTACACGTAGTGCATTCGTTTCTATGAACTCACGACGCGGCTCAACTTGGTCACCCATCAAGGTTGCGAATAATTGGTCTGCACCAACAGCATCTTCAATGGTTACTTGTAACATGCGACGCGCCGAAGGATCCATGGTAGTTTCCCACAGCTGACTTGGATTCATCTCACCTAGTCCTTTATAGCGCTGGATATATAGCCCACGCTTAGATTCTGCGATCAACCATTCCAATGCATCCACAAAGTTATCAACAGCTAGTGTCTTCTCTCCACGTTGAATATAAGCACCTTCACTTAAGATATTGGCAATGTTAGTACCAGTTACTGCGATGCGTTTATAATCACGTGAAGAGATAAAATCATGGCTCAGTACGTGTGCCTTATCAACACCGTGTTGGCGAATATTGATAACTGGGTAATATAAGTTACGCTCAGTATCATGCTCTGTTGCAGCAGCGAAGATAGTTGCATCTTCATCACGTGCGACTAAGTCATCGACTAACGTTTTGGTCCACTCGATTACTTTAGCTTCATCGGCTAAATCAGTTTCGTTTAGCTCTGTTTGATAGATCAAACGTTCCATAACCGTATTCGGGTATTTACGTTTTAAGCGCTCAATAACTTTAACGGTGTTTTGATAATCATGAACGATAGCCTCTAAAGCTTCACCTTCAAGTGCAGATGCATCAGCACCGGTATAAAGTGAGGCACCATTTAATGCTAATGAAGTTAGGTATTCGACAAGTGCTGGATCATCTTTAATATAGCGCTCTTGTTTACCTTTTTTCACTTTATAAAGTGGTGGTTGAGCAATATAGATATAACCACGTTCAACGATTTCTGGCATTTGACGGTAGAAAAAGGTCAACAGTAACGTACGAATGTGCGAACCATCGACGTCAGCATCGGTCATGATAATGATGCGGTGATAGCGTAATTTTTCAGGGTTATACTCATCGCGGCCAATACCACAACCAAGGGCTGTAATTAACGTGGCAACTTCTTGTGAAGATAACATCTTATCAAAACGCGCTTTCTCTACGTTTAGTATTTTACCTTTAAGCGGAAGAATCGCTTGATTCTTACGGTTACGACCCTGCTTGGCTGATCCGCCAGCAGAGTCCCCTTCCACTATATATAGTTCAGACAGGGCTGGATCTTTTTCTTGGCAATCCGCTAACTTACCAGGTAAACCTGCTAAGTCCATTGCGCCTTTACGACGAGTCATTTCACGGGCTTTACGCGCCGCTTCACGAGCACGAGAAGCATCAATGATTTTACCAACAACTATTTTTGCGTCTACTGGATTTTCTAATAAGAATTCAGTGAATTTCTCAGCCATTGCCTGTTCTACAGCTGATTTAACTTCGCTTGAAACTAGCTTATCTTTGGTTTGTGATGAGAACTTAGGATCAGGAACTTTAACACTAACAACTGCAGTTAAGCCTTCACGGGCATCATCGCCTGTTGCATTACTGGTTGTTTTAGCTTTTTTGTTAAAGCCTTCTTTTTCCATATAGTTGTTAAGTGTACGAGTTAGCGCAGATCTAAAACCGGCTAAGTGAGTACCACCATCACGTTGTGGAATGTTGTTTGTAAAACAGTAAATGTTTTCTTGGTAAGCATCATTCCACTGCATTGATACTTCAACGCTAATACCATCTTCTTCACGTTCATGAGTAAAGTGGAATACACCTTTATGAATAGGTGTTTTGTTACGGTTTAAATACTCAACGAAGGCACGAATACCCCCTTCATATTTAAAGTGGTCAGTTTTATTTTCTTCGCGTTCATCATTTAAAATAATACTCACACCTGAATTCAGGAATGATAACTCGCGTAAGCGCTTAGCTAAAATATCGTAATGGAAATCTAAGTTTGTGAAAGTCTCACCACTTGGCCAAAAACGAAGTTCAGTACCTGTGGTTTCTGATTCGCCAATTACAGCTAGTGGCGCATCAGGAACACCCATAGTGTAAAATTGCTCATGTAGCTTGCCTTCACGACGAACCGTTAGCTTTAATTTTTCTGAAAGCGCATTTACTACTGAAACACCAACACCGTGTAAGCCGCCTGATACTTTATATGAGTTATCATCAAACTTACCACCAGCATGTAGTACAGTCATAATTACTTCAGCAGCTGACACGCCTTCTTCTTCATGAATTGAAGTTGGAATACCACGGCCGTTATCTCGAACAGAGACAGAACCATCTAAATGAATTGTGACATAGATGTCATCACAGTGACCTGCTAAGGCTTCATCGATAGAGTTATCAACGACCTCAAACACCATATGGTGTAAGCCTGTGCCATCATCGGTGTCCCCTATATACATTCCAGGACGCTTTCTTACTGCGTCTAATCCTTTTAGTACTTTAATACTCGACGAATCGTAATTCTCAGACATGGTTAATCCCACTTATCTTGTTATTAGGTTGCCATGTTTCACGTGGAACATTTGTAGTTCTCGTTGCATGGGTTCCACCACAGCAGAAATACTTTCAGATTGAATTGTAGAGATAAATATTTGAGAGCTACAGTGCGACAATAACTGTCCTACTTTCTCTTTCGTATCTTCCCCTAACTCTGAAGGTAGATCATCTATTAGCAATATTGATTGCTTTTCTGTCTCTGACTCAATCAAACTATTTTGCGTTACTTTTAACGCATAAAGCAATAGCTTCAATTGACCGCGTGAAAAGGTGTTTTCCACACTATTGCCAGCGACACTAAAACTGAAATCAGCTTTATGCGGCCCTTTATTTGTAAAACCTTGGCGACTATCACGCTCAAAGCTTTGTTCGAGAGCGTCGGCTAGAGATTCATTTTCTTTCCAACCAGCATAAAAACTTATTTCTAAATCGCGTATAAGCGTTAATTCTGCACACATTTTATCAAAAAATTGCTGCTTAAACCTACTTATATACGCAATTCGTAAATTATTTATTTGGTCTGCCAGTCTAACAAATTCTTTATCCCAAAACTTGATTTGATCAAAATAATTCTTAGGCTTACTTTTCAATAATGCATTACGTTGCTTTAATACTTTATTGAAAGATTGCCACAAATAAAAAAAGTCTTGTTCCACGTGGAACAATCCTAAATCTAAAAATTTTCGGCGCTCTTTTGGACCTCCAAAAAACAACGAATAGCTTTCTGGGGTGATCACTTGTACTGGCATTAATTGGGCAAGTTCAGACACTCGACGACTAGACTTACCCTGTATTTTTAATTCTGTCTCACCACTTAAAGTCTTACTAATACCGATTGGAATTGATAAGTTATAAAGTGATTTACGACCATGAATGGTGAATTTTTCTTTATGGTGCGTAATGATACTTTTGTGTTTTGGGGTGCGGAAAGACTTGCCATGAGAAAGGTAATAAATAGCCTCAAGAAGGCTGGTTTTGCCACTGCCATTTTCACCATAAATTATGTTAATACCATTCACTGGCTCTACAGTGAGCGCCTCAATATTCCGAAAATTATTGAGGCTCAAATGACTTAAACTCATAGTGCCTTATAAGCGCATTGGCATAACAACGTACATGGCTTCTTCATCGCCAGCACCTTCTATCAATGCACTACTATTTGAATCAGCAAGCGTAAATAAAACGTCTTCTGTTTTTAATGTATTTAATACATCTAAAACATACGATACGTTAAAGCCAATTTCTAAGTCATCGCCTTGATAGCTCACTTCAACCACTTCCTCAGCTTGCTCTTGCTCTGGGTTGTTGGCGGTAATTTTTAATAGTCCATTCGATAAGTTTAACCGTACACCTCTAAACTTCTCGTTCGATAAAATAGATACCCGTTGAAACGCACTGCGTAACCATTCACGGTTTGCGGTAATCACTTTATCACCACCACGTGGCAATACTCGGCGGTAATCAGGAAAACGTCCATCAACTAATTTACTCGTAAAAGTAAACTCTGTATCTAAAATACGAATATGATTTGCACCAAATTGAATTGTAACCAACTCATCATCAGCAACCATTAGACGCATAATTTCTTGTACGCCTTTACGCGGAATTATTAGCTGACGTTGAGTATTTAACGATTGCGTTAATTGTTTTTGCGCAATTGCTAAACGGTGACCATCAGTAGCCACTGTTTTTATATCAGTATTATCTACTTCAAACGACATACCATTTAAGTAATAGCGTACGTCTTGATTGGCCATCGAAAAGTGGGTGCTTTCAAGTAACTTTCGCAGTTCTAAGCGCGTTAGTTGAAATTCAACTTCACCATCCCACTGCTCAAGATTAGGAAAGTCTTCCGCAGCGAGTGTAGTTAATGAAAAGCGGCTTTTTCCACTGGTCAGTAATAGTTGGTGATCTTGACTGCTCAACGTTAAATCTGAACCGTCTGGCAGACTTTTACAAATATCGAGTAATTTTTTAGCTGGCAAAGTCAATTTTGCATCAGCGGTATCATCGCCAACAAAAACCTTTGCGACAAGTTCAATTTCAAGGTCTGTGCCTGTCATTGAAAGTTCGCCATTTTCAACCTCTAACAAAACGTTAGATAAGATAGGCAAGGTATGCTTGCGCTCAATTGCGCCAGATACTTGCACCAAAGGTTTTAAAAATTGTTCTCTTGATATAGTTATTTGCATAATAAAGTCAGCCCTAAGATGACAATGTTCTTATTAGGTTTTGATAATCTTCTTTCACTTCGTGGCTTTCATCACGTAGTGATTTAATCTTTCTGCACGCATGCAATACTGTAGTGTGGTCGCGGCCACCAAAGGCATCACCAATTTCAGGTAAGCTGTGATTGGTAAGTTCTTTAGACAATGCCATAGCAACTTGACGAGGTCTTGCGATAGAGCGGCTGCGGCGCTTAGATAGCAGGTCTGAGACGCGAATACGATAATATTCAGCAACCGTACGTTGAATATTGTCTATCGTGACCAGTTTGTCCTGCAAAGCGAGTAAGTCACGTAATGCTTCTTTTACAAAGTCGATCGAAATTGGTCGACCAGTAAAGTTTGCATTAGCAATCACACGATTAAGCGCGCCCTCTAACTCACGCACATTTGAACGTAATTTTTTAGCGATAAAAAAGGCCACTTCGTGAGGTAAATTAATTTTACTCTGCTGGGCTTTTTTCATCAAAATAGCCACTCGCGTTTCAAGCTCTGGCGGCTCAATCGCGATGGTTAAACCCCAACCAAAACGTGATTTAAGGCGATCTTCAACCCCTTCAATCTCTTTTGGATAACGATCTGAGGTTAAAATAATTTGTTGGTTACCTTCAAGTAATGCATTGAAAGTATGAAAGAATTCTTCTTGAGAGCGTTCTTTGTTAGCAAAAAACTGAATATCATCGATCATTAAAGCATCAACACTGCGGTAATAACGCTTAAATTCTTCAATAGCATTATTTTGCAGGGCTTTAACCATATCTTGCACAAAGCGTTCTGAGTGCATATAAACAATTTTTGCATCTGGCTTATTTGCCATAATACCATTGCCAACCGCATGTAATAAATGCGTTTTACCTAAACCCGTTCCACCATATATAAATACCGGGTTAAAGGCAGCACCAGGATTATCCGCAACTTGCGTCGCAGCAGCTTTTGCTAACTGGTTAGATTTACCTTCAACAAAACTATCAAAGGTGTAGTTTTCTTTAATGTTTGATTTGTAACCAGACTTAGGAGCAGGCTCAACCACAGCTTTAGCTGCTTTTGGTTGCTGCTTTGCTGCCGGCTGATTCATCGGGGTCGCAGAGCCAGTTGTTGCAGGCGCGATCACTTGCGCATTGTGGATTGGCTTGCTACCTACATCAAAGCGTAACTCTGGCGCTTCATCCTTACAAATCTCAACAAGTAATTCATTAATTCGGTTTAAGTACTTTTCTCTTACCCAATCAAGCACAAAGCGATTAGGTGCATAAATCGTCAGGGTATCTTCGGTACTTTCTGCTTGTAGTGGTCTTACCCACATACTGAACTGCTGCGAAGGCAGTTCATCTTGCAATACATATAAACAACTTTGCCAAACCGACAGATACACAGTTAAACTCCCAAAGACTTAGTATTTATTCCCGGTCATCTTTAGTGGCCGGAAATCATACATTTATTACTATTATTTAGGCAATTTATTAACCCAAGACCGAGTATTATGAATGCACTTTATCCACAAGTACAAGATTGATTTTTTTGAAAAATATGATCTGGCTAAAAAAAACAAGCAAGACGTTGATTTTTAATAGCAATTATTTTTAACTTCAAAGTATGATCATAGCAAAAAAGGGCTTGGATCGCGATCAAATTATGTGATCTATTTTACTTACCCCAAGCTTTTATGCACTTTTTATACAGAGCCTGTGGAAAACTTCTTTAATATAAGGATCCTAGCAGATCCTGCCAACAGATCTATTATCACCCCTCTATTATAAATGCGATTATGGTTGACTTTAAGGCACTTCATCGATAATATCTCGCGCTCGCAATGGCACCTGTGCCAGGATCGCGACCTGCATAGGATGTTTTAACCTTTAACCGATCGGATGGAATTGTTATGAAAAGAACTTTTCAACCTAGCGTTTTAAAACGCAAACGTGCACACGGTTTCCGTGCTCGCATGGCAACTGTAAATGGCCGTAAAGTATTAGCTCGTCGCCGCGCTAAAGGCCGCAAAGTTCTTTCTGCTTAATATATAAGTGGAAGACTTTAACTTTGGCAGGGAGTTACGTCTGTTAACTCCCTCGCATTACTCTCGCATCTTTAATGAACCCGCTCGGGCCGCAACTCCTTTCTTTACCTTATTAGCAAAACCCAATGACCAAGCAAAACCTCGCTTAGGACTCACTGTCGCTAAAAAACGGGTTAAAAAAGCTTGCCAACGAAACCGTATTAAACGTCTTGCTCGCGAAAGTTTTCGTTTAAACCAACACACTATTGATAATGTCGATATTGTGCTGATGGTTAAAAGTGGTATTGATGAACAGTCAAATGAAGAGCTAACTAAACAACTCACTAAATTATGGCGCAAGATTAACGAACGCTGTAAACCTGGTGCACCAAAACCACCGCCGTTTAAAAAACGCCCCAACAAATCGGCTAAATCCAATAAACAGAGCCAATAGCAATAGAATTACATGGTTAATTAAGGTATCTTTAGCTCACCTTTTAATCATGCATTTAAAATTCCATTTTGGGCGTTTAAATTCATGGTATCCATTCACTAAATATTACGCAGAGGCTTGAACATCATGAGGTTACTAAAACCACTTGTTGCTTTTCCTAAGCGCTGTTTAGTGTTATTAATTCGTGGTTATCAAAAGTGGATTAGTCCGCTGTTAGGTCCGCATTGTCGCTTTAATCCAACCTGCTCTAGTTATGCTATTCAAGCAATTAATTTGCATGGATCTGTAAAAGGGAGTTGGTTAGCGGTTAAACGCATATTAAAATGTCATCCTTTACATTCAGGTGGGGATGATCCCGTACCTGAAAAATTAACCCATATTAACCACCAACACGAGAAATAAGAGCTGTTATGGAATCGCAACGCACGTTTTTATTCATCGGCCTGATGCTTGTATCGTTTTTATTGTTCCAAGAGTGGAATAAAGACTACAACGCACCAAAAGTCGATCCTAGTGCCAACACACAAACACTACAAACTAATTCCCCTGACTCTGATGATTATGTTCCATCATCAACCGATGGTGAATTACCTACTGCAGCAACAACCGCGAAACGTTCAGTTATTAAAATTACGACTGACGTATTCAAAGTTAAAATTGACACCCGTGGTGGTGATATTGTTGAAGCTGACTTACTGCAATACGAAGAAACAAAAGGCAGCGAAACGCCTTATATGTTACTTGGTGAGTTTGATGGTAAACAATATTTCTCTCAAAGTGGTTTAATAGGCTTAAATGGCCCAGATGCATCTGCAGAAGGTCGCCCGGTTTATCACTCTGAGCAAAAAACATTTGCTTTAACAGGTGACGAACTTCGCGTACCACTTACATTTACTGATAGCAAAGGTGTTAGTTTTACTAAAACGTATGTATTCAAAAAAGGTCAATACGATGTTGCTTTAGAATACTCAGTAAATAACACCACCGCAGAGCCAATTCAAGTACAGCTGTATACGCAAGTAAAACGCACAGTACAAGATAAAGGCAGCTTAGTTGACCAAAACTACTTAGGTGCTGCCTATGGTTCTGCTGAGGAAAAGTACGAGAAATATAGCTTTTCTGATATGGCCGACAAAAACCTTAGCATTAATACGCAAGGTGGTTATATTGCTTTTATTCAGCACTACTTTGTAAGTGCGTGGGTTCCTTCGCAAGAACAGCAAAATACCCTTTACAGCTTAATTGCTAAAGGCAACGCAGCAATTATTGGTGCTAAAGGTGAGCCGATAAATGTACAAGCGAACCAACAAGCAACTCTTGGTGCAACTTACTATATGGGCCCTAAAGAGTCGGATATACTTGAAGCTATTCATCCGAACTTAGATTTAACTGTCGATTACGGTTGGTTATGGTTTATCTCACAGCCGTTATTTATACTATTAAAATGGCTACATAGCATACTAGGTAACTGGGGTGTGGCAATTATCGCCATTACTGTGATTGTTAAATCAGCAATGTACCCACTTACCAAAGCGCAATATACGTCAATGGCGAAGATGCGTGCCCTACAGCCTAAAATGGCTGCATTAAAAGAAAAGTTTGGTGATGACCGTCAAAAATTCGGCCAAGCAACCATGGAAATGTACCGCAAAGAGAAAGTAAACCCTATGGGTGGCTGTTTCCCTATTTTGCTGCAAATGCCAATTTTCTTAGCGCTATTTTATGTATTCTTAGAATCAACAGAACTGCGTCATGCTGAATTTATTTTTTGGTTAACTGACTTATCTGCGAAAGACCCATACTACGTACTACCAATCTTATTTGGTGCCAGTATGTTTATTACGCAAAAACTACAACCAATGACGGTAACTGATCCGATGCAACAAAAGATGATGACCTTTATGCCGGTTATCTTCTCAGTGTTCTTCCTTTGGTTCCCATCTGGTCTAGTACTTTACTGGTTAGTATCAAACCTTATCTCTATCGCACAGATGCTGATCATCTATCGCGGTATGGAAAAGCAAGGAATAAAAGTCAGGGGCTAATTTGCTCAGTTACTTAAATTAAGGCGACCATTGGTCGCCTTTTTTATTGCCCGCTATTCGCCAGTCATAACTGCATAGGTTACAATACGCCCATACCATTACTCTTTAAGTTGGCAAACTATTAGCATGATCAATCAAGACACAATTGCAGCACAAGCAACCGCACCTGGTCGTGGTGGCGTTGGTATTATTCGCGTTTCTGGCAGTTTAGTAAAAACCGTCGCCGAACAGATTATTGGTCGTTGCCCTAAGGTGCGTTACGCCGATTACGTGCCATTTAACAGTCTTGCTGGCGAGCAACTTGATCAAGGTATTGCTATTTATTTTGCCGGGCCAAACTCTTTCACTGGCGAAGATGTACTTGAACTACAAGGCCATGGCGGTCCTGTAGTACTGGATATGCTACTTAAAGAAATTAGCCAAATTGAAGGTGTACGATTAGCAAAGCCAGGCGAGTTTTCTGAGCGCGCCTTTATGAACGACAAAATGGACTTAACCCAAGCAGAAGCAATTGCTGACTTAATTAATGCCACTTCAGAACAAGCAGCCAAAAGCGCCTTACAATCACTCCAGGGCGAGTTCTCTAAGCACATTGATACCTTAGTTGAAAAAGTCATTCACTTGCGTATGTACGTTGAAGCGGCCATTGATTTTCCCGATGAGGAAATAGACTTTTTATCTGACGGTAAAGTCTCTGGTGATCTAAATGCCATTATCACCCAGCTAAGCAATGTGACCAATCAAGCAAAACAAGGCAGCATTATGCGTGAAGGTATGCGCGTGGTGATTGCTGGGCGCCCTAACGCAGGCAAATCTAGTTTACTAAATGCACTTGCAGGGCGTGAAGCCGCTATTGTTACTGAAATTGCCGGCACCACCCGTGACGTACTACGAGAACACATTCACATTGATGGCATGCCGCTACATATTATAGATACTGCAGGCCTGCGCGAAAGCCCAGACCGCGTTGAGCAAATAGGCATTGAACGCGCATGGGATGAAATAAAACAAGCCGACCGCGTGTTGTTTATGCTTGATGGCACTGATACCAAAGACACTGACCCACATGCTATTTGGCCAGAGTTTATGGCCAAACTACCTGCCGGTATGGGCGTAACCGTGATCCGAAATAAAGCCGATTTATCGGGTGACGAAGTCGGTATGAGCGAAAACCAGCAATATCCAGTGATCAGCTTAAGTGCTAAAAATGCTGATGGTATAGAGTTAGTTCGTACTCACTTAAAGGCATGTATAGGTTTTCAGGGAGCTACCGAAGGCGGCTTTATGGCCCGTCGTCGTCACTTGGATGCACTCGATAGCGCAGCTCATCATTTACAAACTGGCAAAGACCAATTAGAGATGCATATTGCCGGTGAGATCCTAGCTGAAGAACTACGTTTAACACAAAACTACTTAAACGAGATCACCGGTGAATTTACCTCTGACGATCTACTTGGCAAAATTTTCAGCTCATTTTGTATCGGTAAATAATTAAAAACTAAGGGTGCTTATATAAGCACTCTTAATCCCCTTCAAAAACCAGTATATTATTATACCAATCGACTTAAATATTTAACCATTCTAGCGAGCTACATAAAGCGCTAACTGCGTTATAATTTTTTCAATTAGAACAACTACATGTCAAAATTTACGCCTTGTTATCACTGTATTTATCTGTCGCTATAAATGGTCAGTAACTTTACACGATTGGTATTAGCTGTATTCAATAAAAAATACAAGTCGTTATTTAACCAACCGCTCTAAATTATCCGTCGCTATCACTGCCTTTTAGGTTTTTACAACGAGCTTAAAATTTACGTTCAGTGCCGAACTTGGCCAGCGTAGTCACCGTAATCTTTTTATAGTCATAATGAAATTCACTTTTGAGATCATTATGAATAAATACCAAACCTTTCATCAATTACATAAACAAGACCAATTATTTTTATTACCAAATGCGTGGGATCCATTAAGCGCTCGTATATTAGCTGATGCTGGTTTTGCTGCTATCGCCACAACAAGTTGGGGGATGGCCCAATCTAGAGGTCAAGAAGATGGCGAACAATGCTCATTTGAGGAGTTTATAAGTCAGCTAAAACCAATAATCGATGCTGTTAATATTGCTGTTTCCGTGGATATTGAATCAGGTTACA
Source organism: Pseudoalteromonas sp. SG43-7 (assembly GCF_014164295.1). Lineage (NCBI taxonomy): Bacteria > Pseudomonadati > Pseudomonadota > Gammaproteobacteria > Alteromonadales > Pseudoalteromonadaceae > Pseudoalteromonas > Pseudoalteromonas sp. SG43-7. Next base: position 13,611 of record NZ_JACJEY010000029.1, on the reverse strand, counting down.
GTAATGACGTAAACACTATTTGTCAGCATGTTTTGGCCGTAGCCAAATTAGGTGCTGTCGGTATTAATATTGAGGATTCAGATAAAAAAACAGCTCAGTTACGCTCCCTAGAACACCAAGTAGAGATCCTTAAAGCGATTAAAAACACTCTTAAAAAGTATGGTTTTTCACAGCTATTTATCAATGCTAGAACTGATTGCTACAGCCAAAATATGGCTTCTCTTGAACATGTAATAACTCGATCTTTGGCTTATCAAGACGCTGGCGTTGATGGTATTTTTATCCCTGGATTATCCGATTTAACAGCAATAAAGCAAATAACAACGACACTTAAGGTGCCACTTAACGTGATGGCACAGCCATTAAAAAGTGATTTTCTTTGCGATAATAGTAGTAATAGCAGCTCATTATTTGCACATGGCGTACAAAGATATACGCTTGGCAATGCACTATTTGATGCCACAAAAGCCTATATTTTTACCGCTAGCAGTACTTTAAATAGCACAAAAAGTAGCGATCATTTATTCTAATCGGAGTTTTAAAAGCTATTTATACAAAATTAAAATCATAATTAGTGATAAAAATAGCAACTAATTTAGAAATTGATCAGCACAAGCTCAAATTGTTATCCACAATTTGGGCTTTTTTGATCATTTTTAACTTAGAGGCATATAAAAAGTACTCAATTTATTAGCTCAAACAGTATAAATCGAGCAATAAACCCACTAAATCAACTTTAATTGCCATTAATTACTTATTTAGCACCCTACTTGAAATATTTTTTGGCATTTCATAAATTAATTTATAGCCAAAACGATCGTTATCAACAGGCGATCTATCCACATTCTGATCACTCGTTTTAAAACTCTTAATGAAACGAAAATTCACCACTCATAAAACATAAAATCAATAGCTTAGTAAAATAAAAATAAGATCTTATGTTTTTACTACCCAGCTTTCCCACTTTTTATCAACAGCTTGATCAGAAGATTACATATTGGAATAATTTATTTTATTTATACATATCAAATGATTACGAATTTAAAATAAAAAACATCAAAAATTGTACCTTAAATACTTATACAAACTTCCATTCAAGGCTTTACTGCTGAGTAAACTCAGTTATCATAAGCCTATAAGTAAGCCGTTGTGTGATCAAATAGAATTATGAACTCCGTTAATATCATTATAGGCAGCCAAATGGGATCTGCTGAGTATGTAGGTGAGCAACTAGCAGAGCAGTTAGTTACTCAAGGGATCACTACAGAAGTTCATGATCAACCTAACTTTTCACAGATAAACCAAGAAAATACTATCTGGTTATTGTGTACTTCTACTTATGGTGCTGGTGATTATCCTGAGAACCTTTTATCCTTTGTTGAAGATATTAATCAAGTTAATGATTTAAAAGGATTAAAGTTTAGTGTTATTGGTTTAGGTGACACCAGTTATGATACCTATAACCTCGCAGGCCGTAATCTAGAACAACTTTTAGTAAGTAAAGGCGCGCACTGTATAGCAGAGCGCTTAGAGTTGAATATTCTTGATGAAGAACTACCAGAAGACACCGCATTAGCTTGGTTACCAAGCTGGATCGAGCAAATAAACCGTATTTAATTAAGATCACAGTTTAGATCCAAATTTAAAGTTACCCACAATTTACTGAGTATTTAGATCAGATTGTGGATAAGCTATGATCTAACTGCGTTTTAAGACTATGTTATCCATTGGATAAGATCTGATCCAATACCCCCTGTGCATAAAGAGCCTTTTTGATCAGAGCTTATAATCAGTTAGATCCGATCATATTAACACCTTTAGATCCGATCTAACTTTATGTTTTAATAAGTAAACTAAACCTTATCAACAGAAATCATGCTCAGTAGTAGTAACAGTAATAAAAGATCTCTTTAAAAGATCCTTTATATTATTAGAGATCATTTACTTAGATCTTGGCCACAGTTTAATCATTTATCTTCTGTAAATTTATAGGTAGAATACGCTCCCCCTTGAAAGTTTGCTGGTTGATTAAGTAGGATCCCGAAATGATTTTTCACGAAAATTTTGATGTTATTGTTGTTGGTGGTGGACATGCAGGTACAGAAGCTGCGTTAGCTGCTGCACGTATGGGTATGAATACCCTACTGCTGACTCATAATATGGATACCCTTGGTCAGATGTCATGTAATCCAGCAATTGGTGGTATTGGCAAAGGTCATTTGGTTAAAGAAATTGATGCACTAGGTGGTGCAATGGCCCAAGCAATTGATAAAGGCGGTATCCAATTCCGTACTTTAAATTCTTCAAAGGGACCTGCAGTAAGAGCTACTCGTGCACAAGCAGATCGCGCTTTATATAAAGCTGCTATTCAAGATATTTTACAACACCAAGATAACCTGAAGATCTTTCAGCAATCATGTGATGATCTGATTGTTGAAAATAATAAAGTAACAGGTGTTGTTACTCAAATGGGACTGCGTTTTAGCGCACCTTCAGTAGTATTAACCGTAGGCACTTTCCTTGGTGGCCAAATTCACATAGGCTTAGAAAACTTCAAAGGTGGTCGCGCTGGTGATCCACCTTCAATTGCATTAGCAAATCGTATACGTGAATTACCATTTCGTGTTGATCGCTTAAAAACTGGAACGCCACCACGTATTGATGCCCGTACAGTTGATTTTAGTAAAATGGAACAACAACCTGGTGATGCTATAACACCGGTGTTTTCATTTATGGGTAAGCAATTAGATCATCCACAACAAATTTCTTGCTTCATCACATACACCAATGAAAAAACTCATGATGTGATCCGCAATAATTTACATCGTTCACCTATGTACTCAGGTGTTATTGAAGGGATTGGTCCACGTTACTGTCCTTCTATTGAAGATAAAATTGTTCGTTTTGCAGATAAAGACAAACATCAAATTTTTGTTGAGCCTGAAGGCCTAACATCTTATGAGCTTTATCCAAATGGTATTTCAACTAGTTTGCCATTTGATGTGCAATTAGAGATTGTGCAATCAATCACTGGCTTTGAAAATGCACATATTTGCCGTCCAGGCTATGCTATCGAGTACGACTTTTTTGATCCACGCGATTTAAAGAAATCATTAGAGACCAAATTTATTGATGGTTTGTTCTTTGCTGGACAGATCAATGGCACTACAGGCTATGAAGAAGCCGGTGCACAAGGCTTAATTGCCGGTATGAATGCAGCATTGCAAGTACAAGGTAAAGAGCCTTGGACACCGCGCCGTGATGAAGCTTATGTCGGTGTATTAATCGACGATTTAACTACACTAGGTACCAAAGAACCGTACCGTATGTTTACTAGTCGTGCTGAATACCGTTTGTTACTACGTGAAGACAACGCTGATATTCGTTTAACAGCAAAAGGTCGTGAACTTGGTTTAGTTAACGATGAACGCTGGCAAGCATTTAATGAAAAAATGGATATCATTGCAAAAGAATCTCAACGGATCAAAGAAACTTGGATCCATAAAGATCACGCTGTAATTGATCAAGTTAATGGCTTACTTAAAACACCATTAACCCGAGAAGCAAGTTTAGAAGAATTATTACGTCGCCCTGAGATCCGTTATAACGATCTAATGGCGATCGAAGGGTTAGGATCTGAGTTTGATCATGCAACAGCGTTAGAGCAAGTTGAGATCCACACTAAGTACGCAGGTTATATTGCTCGTCAGCAAGAAGAGATCAATAAGCAACTTCGTCATGAGTTAACTATTTTGCCTAAAGATTATGATTACTCGATCGTATCGGGTCTATCAAATGAAGTGGTTGCTAAATTAACTGAGGCGCGTCCTGATACAATCGGTCAAGCATCACGTATTTCAGGTATCACGCCTGCTGCTATTTCGCTATTATTAGTTTATCTGAAGAAGCAAGGCTTACTACGTAAAATTGCGTAGTCATTAAGGAATACTGTGTTACAGCAACAATTAACTACTTTGTTAGCGCAAACTGATATTGCGCTAACTGAAAAACAGCAGCAACAATTGGTTCAATATGTTGAGTTACTCAACAAATGGAACAAAGCTTATAATTTAACCTCAGTGCGTTTACCTGAGGATATGATGATTAAGCATATTATGGATAGCTTAGTTGTTGCACCTCACCTACCCGGTCATCATTATATTGATGTTGGTACGGGTCCTGGTCTTCCGGGTATCGTATTAGCTATTGCATTACCTGAGACACAATTTATTTTATTAGATAGTTTAGGTAAACGCGTGCGTTTTTTAATGCAGGTAAAACATGAGCTAGGTCTGAAAAATGTAACCCCAGTGCAGTCTAGAGTTGAAGATTATCAACCAAGTGTTAAATTAGATGGTGTATTGAGTCGTGCTTTTGCATCTTTACAAGATATGGTTGACTGGTGTTCGCACTTGATTGATCATTCAGGTAAGTTTATTGCCTTAAAAGGCGTATTTCCAAGTGAAGAGCTAGAATCTTTACCAGCAGGTGTTAAGTTCGAGCAAAAAATCACCTTGGAAGTACCAAAATTAGATGCGCAAAGACATTTAATTATTCTTTCTAAAGACTAGGGATCAGAGATACTGTGGCAAAAGTCATCGCAATAGCAAACCAAAAAGGTGGTGTGGGTAAAACCACCACAGCAGTTAATCTCGCGGCATCAATGGCTGCAACTAAACGTAAAGTGTTGCTTATTGATCTCGATCCGCAAGGCAATGCAACCATGGGTAGCGGCGTAGACAAATACGGCGATGTGGCAACAATTTATGATTTATTAATCGAAGATAAACCAATTGAAGAAGTTGTTACTAAAGAAACCTCTGGTGAATATCATTTAATTGCTGCCAATGGTGATGTTACCGCCGCCGAAGTTAAACTGATGGAGCTTTATGCTCGAGAAGTACGACTACGCAATGCGCTTGAAAAAATATCTGATCAATATGAATTTATTTTTATCGACTGCCCACCATCACTGAACATGCTTACGGTGAATGCAATGGCGGCCGCGGATTCAATTTTAGTGCCTATGCAATGTGAATATTATGCGCTTGAAGGTTTAACCGCATTAATGGACACAATTACGCAATTAGCCAAGTTAGTTAATCCAAAACTACAGATTGAAGGGATTTTACGTACTATGTACGATCCGCGTAATCGTTTGGCCAATGATGTATCTGAGCAGCTTAAACAACATTTTGGCGATAAAGTATACCGCACCGTGATCCCACGTAATGTACGTTTAGCTGAAGCGCCGAGTTTTGGTGCACCCGCAATGTATTATGACCGGGCATCAAGTGGCGCTAAAGCGTATTTAGCACTTGCCGGTGAAATGTTACGCAGAAAAGAAAAAATATCCCCAATCGTCGCCTAACTTGAGGTAAAAAGAACATGTCTGCTAAAAAACGCGGTTTAGGCCGAGGACTCGATGCTTTATTAAGCTCGTCAAAACCAGCACCGAGTGCCCGCACTGAACAACCCAACGTGAGTGAGCAGGATGTAATTATTCAGCCAACCAGTAGTGAATTGCAAAAGCTACCGATTGAGTTTTTACACTCAGGTAAATATCAGCCACGTAAAGACATGTCCGAAGAAGCGCTTGAAGAGCTAGCAAGCTCAATTCGATCGCAAGGGATTATTCAGCCAATTGTAGTTCGTCCAGTAGCAGAAAACAGTTATGAGATTATTGCTGGTGAACGTCGCTGGCGTGCTGCACAAATAGCTAAGCTAGACGTAGTACCATGTATCATTAAAGATGTGCCTGATGAAGCTGCGGTGGCCATCGCATTGATTGAAAATATTCAACGCGAAGATCTAAATGCCATGGAAGAAGCGGTTGCATTGCACCGATTGTTAACTGAGTTTGAATTAACTCACCAACAAGTGGCAGATGCCGTAGGCAAATCACGCACGACGGTAACTAATTTATTACGACTAAATAACCTTAATGATGATGTTAAAATATTGTTGGAACATGGCGATATTGAAATGGGTCATGCGCGTTGTTTATTAGCCCTTGAAGGTGAAGCACAATCTGATGCTGCTCGACTGGCTGTAGCAAAGGCTTTAACTGTACGCGAAACAGAAAAATTAGTTCGTTCAATTATTGAACCTGCCCCTAAAAAAGAAACTTTCGAAAAAGATCCAGATGTCAAGCAGTTAGAACAACAATTAGCCGAAAACTTGGGTGCAAAAGTTGAAATTAACTACAACAAAAAAGGCAAAGGAAACTTAGTTATTTCGTATACTAACTTAGAAGAGTTAGATGGAATTTTAAGCCGTATAAATGCAGAGAATTCCGAGCATTAATAAATATCATGTCCAAAAAGAGACATTCGTCGCAAATTTGCACCACAATACACCGACTCAAGTTGCAAAACTGGTAGGAATCAGTATAATTTCGCCAGTTTTCATGCCCTGACAATTAGATTGCCACTAAGGTTAACTAAACGTGACAAATAAGTTAGCGAGGCCATATCGGCTTGCCGCATTAAAATTAATATGTCTTCAGGGTGTTGTAGCATTAGTTGCTGCTGTAATCATTTTTGTTGGTTGGGGAGTAGATGCCGGCCTTTCAGCTATCGCTGGAGGCACTGTAGCGGTGCTCCCTAATTTTGTATTTGTTATCTATGCATTCCGTTATATGGGTGCTAGTAAAGCAAAACAAGTGTTTGCCTCGTTTAAACGCGGCAACGGATTAAAATTTTTGCTAACAATCTTTTTGTTTGCGCTGATATTTAAACTGTATCCGGTAATCTTTTTGCCATTTTTTTGTAGTTTTATATTAGTGATGTTCGTTGGATTGTTCGCGCCAGTTTTTTTTAATCATTAACTTTTGGGATATAACATGGCTGCAGGTGAAGAGCTAACTCTAACGGGTTACATCAAGCACCACCTAACCAACGGTCAGGTGCGTCTATCCGACGACCCTAACAATTGGTGGATGGTACTTAATGTCGATACCCTCGCATGGTCTATCGGTTTAGGATTGATCTTTCTATGGATCTTCAAGCGCGCTGCGAATAAAGCAACGCTTGGTGTTCCTGGTAAATTTCAGTGCTTTATCGAGATGGTCGTAGAATTCGTTGACTCTAACGTGAAAGATACCTTTCACGGTAAAAGTAAACTAATTGCCCCTCTTGCTCTGACAATTTTTGTCTGGGTATTCTTGATGAACTTAATGGATTTAATACCTGTTGACTTCCTACCAACTGCTGCGGCATTGATTAGTGGTGAGTCTTGGGATGTTATTTCAAGCGGTCAATCGCATACTTATATGAAAGTGGTACCTACAACCGATCTTAACTTAACGTTAGCAATGGGTTTAGGTGTATTCGCACTTATCATCTTTTATTCGATTCGCGTTAAAGGCGTTATGGGTTTTGTTAAAGAACTTACATTACAACCGTTTAACGTTAAGAACCCAGTGGTTCAAGCACTATTTATTCCAGTAAACTTGTTACTAGAGCTAGTAACCTTGTTTGCTAAGCCAATCTCATTGGCACTACGTTTATTTGGTAACTTATACGCAGGTGAATTGATCTTCATTCTGATTGCAGCGATTGGCTTATTCCAATTACCACTGCACTTCGTATGGGCTGTGTTCCACATTCTCGTAATCGTATTGCAAGCATTCATCTTCATGATGCTAACAATTGTATACCTGAGCATGGCGTCAACTGATCATTAATCAGACGTCAGTTCAATAAAGATTTTTTTACTTAAACTTTAAACTTTGAAAATTAATCGGAGAAAACAATGGAAATCGTACTAGGTCTTAAATATATCGCTGTAGCGTTACTTATCGGTTTTGGTGCTTTAGGTACTGCTATCGGTTTTGGTAACTTAGGTGGTAAATTCCTTGAGTCTGCTGCTCGTCAACCTGAGCTTGCACCACAACTACAAGTTAAAATGTTCATCGTAGCGGGTCTTATCGATGCTATCGCGATGATCGGTGTAGGTATTGGTCTATACATGTTGTTCGCACTTTAATATTGAAAAAATACTTTATCCGCGATCAACTATTGACTAAGGAGGAGTGGTTGTGAGTTTAAACCTTACTCTACTCGGCGAATTAATAGCATTTATCGTTTTTGTTTGGTTCTGCATGAAGTTTGTGTGGCCACCACTTAACGGTGCTATTGAAGCTCGCCAGAAAAAAATTGAAGATGGTTTAGCGGCCTCTGATAAAGCTGAAAAAGATCTTGAACTTGCTCGTAAAAAAGCAACTGCAGAACTTAAAGAAGCTAAATCACAAGCTGCTGAAATCATCGAGCAAGCTAAGAAGCGTGCAACGCAAATCGTAGACGAAGAGACATCTCGTGGTCACGACGAGCGCGAAAACATCATTGCTCAAGGTCATTCTGAAATTGAAGCCGAGCGTAACCGTGTTAAAGAAGAACTGCGTAAGCAAGTTGCTACTTTAGCGGTTATCGGCGCACAGAAGATTCTAGAGCGCGAAATCAATGAAGCCGCGCACAGCGACATTGTTGAAAAACTTGTAGCTGAGCTTTAATAGGAGGGTCTGAGCATGTCTGAATTGACTACAATCGCTCGCCCATACGCTAAAGCGGCCTTTGAATTTGCCGTTGAAAAAGGCGTAGTTGAGAGTTGGAATGATATGTTGTTTTTTGCTTCAGAAGTGGCGAAAAATGAACAAGTCGCTCAATTCCTAACTGGAAGCGCCTCTGCTGATAAGCAATCAGAAATTGTTATTTCTGTTTGTGCAGAGCAACTCAACGAATACGGTCAAAACCTTGTAAAGGTTATGGCTGAAAATGGACGTTTGACCGCCCTACCAGCTGTTGCACAATTGTTCTCTGCTTTTAAAGCAGATTACGATAAAGAGATTGATGTTGACATCACCTCTGCAACAACCCTTGCTGCAACGCAGCAAGAAACACTGGTAGCGGCACTTGAAAAACGTTTCGCACGCAAAGTTAAGCTGAATTGTAGTGTTGACGAATCACTTGTTGGTGGCCTTATGATTAAGGCTGGAGACACAGTAATCGACGGCACTGTTCGCGGTAAATTAAACCGTTTAGCCACTACACTACAATCGTAATTGGGAAGAAGAGCATGCAACTTAATTCCACTGAAATTTCTGATCTGATCAAACAACGTATTGAGAAGTTCGAAGTTGTAAGTGAAGCTCGTAACGAAGGTACAATTGTATCTGTTACTGACGGTATCATTCGCATCCACGGTCTTGCTGACTGTATGCAAGGTGAAATGATTGAGCTTCCAGGCAACCGTTATGCTATCGCACTAAACCTTGAGCGTGACTCAATTGGTGCAGTAGTAATGGGTCCATACGCTGACCTTACAGAAGGCGTAAAAGTATACACAACTGGTCGTATCTTAGAAGTTCCTGTTGGTGCTGGTTTACTTGGTCGTGTTGTAAACACACTAGGTGCACCTATCGACGGTAAAGGCGCTTTAGATAACGACGGTTTTGAACCTGTAGAAAAAATTGCACCGGGTGTAATCGAACGTAAATCAGTAGATGAGCCAGTACAAACTGGTTATAAATCTATCGATGCGATGATCCCAGTGGGTCGTGGTCAACGTGAACTTGTGATCGGTGACCGCCAAACAGGTAAAACTGCACTAGCAATCGATGCAATCATCAATCAAAAAGACACAGGCGTTAAGTGTGTGTACGTAGCGATTGGTCAAAAAGCATCTACTATTGCTAACGTAGTACGTAAATTAGAAGAGCACGGTGCATTAGCAAATACTATCGTAGTTGTTGCATCTGCTTCTGAGTCTGCGGCACTTCAGTACTTAGCACCGTTCGCGGGCTGTACTATGGGTGAATACTTCCGTGACCGTGGTGAAAACGCATTAATCGTATATGATGATTTATCTAAGCAAGCAGTTGCTTACCGTCAAATCTCATTGCTACTTAAGCGTCCACCAGGTCGTGAAGCATACCCAGGTGACGTATTCTATCTTCACTCTCGTCTTCTTGAGCGTGCATCGCGTGTAAACGCTGAGTACGTTGAAAAGTTCACCAATGGTGAAGTGAAAGGTAAAACAGGTTCATTGACGGCATTGCCAATCATTGAAACTCAAGGCGGCGACGTTTCTGCGTTCGTACCGACTAACGTTATCTCTATCACCGATGGTCAGATCTTCTTAGAAACTGACTTATTCAACTCAGGTATCCGTCCGGCAGTAAATGCTGGTATCTCGGTATCGCGTGTTGGTGGTGCTGCACAAACTAAAATCGTTAAGAAACTAGGTGGCGGTATTCGTCTAGCCCTAGCTCAGTATCGTGAATTAGCTGCGTTCTCGCAGTTCGCGTCTGACCTTGATGATGCAACTCGTGCTCAACTTGAGCATGGTGAGCGTGTAACAGAGCTAATGAAGCAGAAACAGTACGCGCCAATGTCTGTTGCTGAAATGTCTTTGTCGTTATTTGCAGCAGAGAAAGGTTACCTTCAAGATATCGAAATCGTTAAAATCATGGATTTCGAAGCTGGGTTACTTTCTTATGCAAACAGCACATACGCAGAGCTTATGGCTCAAATCAATGAAACTGGTAACTACAATGCCGAGATCGAAGCGCAGCTTAAAGAACTTCTAGAGAAGTTTAAATCTACGCAAACTTGGTAATTTAGTTATAAATGGTGCGCTTTAGTTCGCTAAAGCACACCTTGATTCGGAGAAAGAGTCATGGCCAGCGGAAAAGAGATTAAAAGCAAGATCGGTAGTATTAAAAATACTCAAAAGATCACTAGCGCTATGGAAATGGTTGCTGCGTCTAAAATGAAAAAGGCACAGGAACGAGTGGCTTCAAGCCGTCCGTACGCTGAAAATTTACGCAAAGTGATCGGTCATGTTGCTAATGCTAACCTTGAATATCGCCATCCATATATGGAAGAGCGTGAGGTCAAGCGCGTTGGTTATATCGTCATTTCTACCGACCGTGGTTTATGTGGTGGCTTGAACTCTAATGAGTTTAAGAAAGTATCTTTAGATATCAAAGCGTGGAAAGAAAAAGGTGTTTCTGCAGATTTCGCAGTTATGGGCTCAAAAGCCGGCACTTTCTTTAACCGTTTTGGTGGAACAGTACTTGCCAAAAAATCAGGGTTAGGCGATGCGCCTTCTATTACCGACGTAATTGGTCCGGTAAAAGTAATGCTAGAAGCATTCAATGAAGGCAAATTAGACCGCTTGTATGTGGTTTACAACAAGTTTGTAAATACCATGAAGCAAGAGCCAACAATCGATCAGTTGTTGCCTTTGCCAAAAGACGAAAGCAAAGAACTTGCACACCGTTGGGATTACATTTACGAACCAGATCCAAAAGCAATTTTGGATACATTAATGGTTCGTTTTGTGGAATCTCAAGTATACCAAGGTGTAGTTGAAAATGCTGCCTCTGAACAGGCCGCCCGTATGGTTGCAATGAAAGCTGCAACTGATAACGCAGGCGACCTTATGGATGAGTTACAGCTTGTTTATAACAAGGCTCGCCAAGCGGCAATCACACAAGAAATTAGTGAGATTTGTTCTGGTTCAGCAGCAGTTTAATGCTTCGGGCAAAGATTAACGAGAGGAATAGACATGAGTTTAGGTAAGGTCGTCCAAATTATCGGCGCCGTTGTGGATATTGAATTTTCACAAGACAGCGTGCCAGCCGTATATGACGCGTTAAAAATAACAGATGGCGATTTAGCTGGTTTGACTCTAGAAGTTCAACAACAGCTAGGTGGCGGTGTGGTACGTACTATCGCACTAGGTACTACTGACGGTTTACGCCGTGGTGCATTAGTATCAAACACAGGTGAAGCGATTCAAGTTCCAGTTGGTAAAGCAACGCTTGGTCGTATCATGAACGTACTTGGTGAGCCAATCGATGAAGCTGGTCCAATCGGCGAAGAAGACCGTATGTCTATTCACCGTGCAGCGCCTTCATACGAAGAGCAATCAAGTTCAGTAGAACTTTTAGAAACTGGTATCAAGGTAATCGACCTTGTATGTCCATTCGCTAAAGGTGGTAAAGTTGGTTTATTCGGTGGTGCCGGTGTTGGTAAAACCGTAAACATGATGGAACTTATTCGTAACATCGCAATCGAGCACAGCGGCTACTCAGTATTCGCCGGTGTTGGTGAGCGTACTCGTGAGGGTAACGATTTCTACCATGAAATGAACGATTCAAACGTACTTGATAAAGTATCGCTTGTATACGGTCAGATGAATGAGCCTCCAGGTAACCGTTTACGCGTAGCGTTAACAGGTCTTACTATGGCTGAAAAGTTCCGTGACGAAGGTCGCGACGTACTTTTCTTCGTAGATAACATCTACCGTTACACACTTGCTGGTACTGAAGTATCTGCACTTCTTGGTCGTATGCCATCAGCGGTAGGTTACCAGCCTACACTTGCTGAAGAAATGGGTGTACTGCAAGAGCGTATCGCATCTACTAAGACGGGTTCAATCACTTCAATCCAAGCGGTATACGTACCTGCGGATGATTTAACGGATCCATCTCCAGCAACAACGTTTGCTCACTTAGATGCAACAGTAGTACTTTCGCGTGATATCGCGTCACTTGGTATCTACCCAGCGGTAGACCCACTTGATTCATCTTCACGTCAACTTGATCCATTAGTAATTGGTCAAGAGCACTACGATACAGCACGTGGCGTTCAGACAGTTCTTCAGCGTTATAAAGAACTTAAAGACATCATTGCAATCCTAGGTATGGACGAGCTTTCTGACGAAGATAAGCAACTTGTATCTCGTGCACGTAAAATCCAACGTTTCCTATCTCAGCCATTCTTCGTGGCAGAGGTTTTCACAGGATCACCGGGTAAATACGTGTCACTTAAAGACACAATTGCTGGCTTCAAAGGCATCTTAAACGGTGAATTTGATGATATGCCAGAGCAAGCGTTCTACATGGTTGGCTCTATCGAAGAAGCTCAAGAAAAAGCCAAAAACATGTAATTAGGAGGGTAGTATGGCAGCTATGACTGTACATCTTGACGTAGTAAGCGCAGAGCGGAAGTTATTCTCTGGTCTGGTTGAATCGATTCAAGTAAGCGGTAGTGAAGGTGAACTAGGTGTAAACCCAGGACATGCGCCACTATTGACTGCCCTTAAACCTGGTATGGTACGTTTAGTAAAGCAATTTGGTCACGAAGAAGTAATGTATGTTGCTGGTGGTACTCTAGAAGTGCAACCGAACATAGTGACTATTTTGGCTGATGTAGCGGTTCGTGGTGAAGACCTTGACGAACAAGCAACAGAAGCAGCTAAACGTGAAGCTGAAGCGCAAATGGCGAATTCTTCAGCCGCTGAATTAGATTATCAACAAGCAGCAGTACAACTTGCAGAAGCAATTGCACAGCTACGCGTTATTCAGCAATTACGTAAAAAGTAAGCCTATCTGGTTTTCAAAAAGCCCACTTTATGTGGGCTTTTTTGTGCTTGAAATATACTGCATTGTTATTTTATTAGAACGCTATCATTTTTCTAATACCAATCTGCATAAAGATTAAGTCAATTTTATCCAGTCTCTAGAGCATATGCTTTTAACCGTATCAGGAACAGAAATGAATTTATTCCACGCTTGCGAAACCTGTTCGACTATTTCTTCAT